>JBEDAU010000160.1:0-6872 GCA_041177605.1 Cyanobacteriota bacterium
GCGCCTGCTCGGCCAGGGTGGGCAGGGTGCGGGGCACGCCCACCGTGCTCACCCTGGCCGAGCAGGCGCTGGCGCGGCTGGGCCGGGCCCAGTTCACCCTGGCGGTCAGCCTGCATGCCCCGGACCAGCGGCTGCGCGAGCAGCTGATCCCCACCGCCCACGCCTATCCGATCGAGGCGCTGCTCGCCGACTGCCGCCACTACGTGGCGATCACCGGCCGGCGGGTGAGCTTTGAGTACATCCTGCTGGGCGGCCTCAACGACCAGCCGCGCCACGCCGAGGCCCTGGCGCGGCTGATCCGCGGCTTCCAGAGCCACGTGAATCTGATCCCTTACAACCCGATCGCCGAGGAGGAGTTCCAGCGGCCCACCCCCCAGGCGGTGGAGGGGTTCCGTCGGGCCCTGCAGCAGCGCCAGATCGCCGTGAGCGTGCGCGCCAGCCGCGGCCTCGATGCCGATGCGGCCTGCGGCCAGCTGCGGCGGCGCCTGGAAGGCAGCCTCGAGCCCGCCCTGGCCGGCGCCTGATCCCGCGGCCCCAGCCCCGATCCAGGCCGGCAGCACGGATGGAGGTCTTGATTATGGAGGTCTTGATTCAGGTGGGATCGCGGCTGGGATCAAAGGCGCCGCGGGCCGTCTGCTCGTGCCAGGGGGCCAGGCCGGCCAGCAGCAGGAAGGCCGGCACTGCCGCCACCACCGTCGCCAGAAAGAAGGCGGGCCAGCCCACCCGTTCGGCCACCACCCCCGCCGGCGCCGACAGGACCGAGCGGCTCATGGCGTAGACCCCGGAGAGCAGCGCGTACTGGGTGGCGGAGAAGCGTGGGTTGCACAGGCTCATCAGCAGCGCCACGAACACGGCGCCCACCATGCCGCCGCTCACGTTTTCCAGGCTCACGGCCACGATCAGGCCGCTGAAGCCGCCGCCGAACTGGGCCAGGGCCCAGTAGCTCAGGTTGCCGGCCGCCCCCAGCAGGCCGAACAGCCAGAGCGAGCGGTTCATGCCCAGCCAGGCAAACAGGCTGCCGCCCAGCACCGTGCCCACCATGGTGGCGGCGATGGCCCAGCCCCCCTGCACCAGGCCGATGTCGGCCTCGCTGAAGCCCTGCAGCTTCAGAAACGGAATCGCCATCGCGGAGAGCAGGCCATCGGGCCAGCGGTAGAGCAGCACCAGCAGCAGCAACTGCCAGCTGCGTCGGGGGCCGGCCCGGTGCAGGAAGTCCCGCGCCGGCCCCAGCACCGCCTGGCGCAGGCTGGTGACGGCGTGCTGCACCGGCCGCAGCCGCGGACCGCCGAGGGTGACGGGGATCACGGCCGCCAGCAGGGCCGCCGCGCTGAGGAAAGCCGCTGGCCAGCCGAAGCGCCCAGCCAGCAGAAAGCCACCGGCGCCCACCGCCAGCATCGCCGCCCGGTAGCCCAGGGTCGCCGCCGCGGCGCCGGGGCCCCGCTCCGCCTCCGGCAGCAGGTCGGTGCGGTAGGCGTCGATCACGATGTCCTGGGTGGCGCTGCAGATCGCCAGCAGCAGGGCCGCCAGGCCCACGGCCAACAGGCTGCTGGGGTCGGTGCTCGGCCGCAGCAGGGCCATGGCGGCGATCACGGCCACCAGCAGCAGCTGCAGCACCAGGATCCAGCCGCGGCGCCGATCGGGCCAGGGGATCGGCCAGCGGTCGAGCAGCGGCGCCCAGAACAGCTTGAGCGTGTAGGGCAGTTCCGCCAGAGGGATCAGGCCGATCAGGGCCAGGGGGACGCCGCTGGCGGTGAGCCAGCCCTGCAGCAACTTGCTGCCCACCATCAGGGGAGTGCCGCTGGCGACCCCCTCGGCGGCCACCACCACCAGGCGGTGGACGGTCCCCCTGGGACGGAGCGGCTCAGCGGCCATGGGGCGGTTCCGGTTGGCGGCAGGCTAGGTGGGGCGGCCGGAACGGCCGGTCGTTGCCACAGTGCCGCTGAACGCTGCTCCACGGCCATGGCTCGCTCCCTGCGTCTGCCCCCCTGCCTCCGCGGGCTGGCTGCCCTGCTGGTCTGCGCCGGTCTGGTGCCGCCGCTGATGGCCCCCGAGGCCGGGGCCCGGCCGGCGCGTGGCGGCTTTGGCGGCCCGGCCTCGGGGGCTGGCGTGCGGCCCGGAGCCGGCTGGGGGGCACCCGGGGTGGGGTTGACCCGGGCGCCCGGTGCTGCCTACGGCGCCGCCGCCTACCACCCGGGTTGGGCCGGCGGCGGCTACTGGGCGGCCCGCCCCTGGCCCTATGGCTGGTATGGCGCCCAGCCGCTGGCCTGGTGGGGGGCTGCGGCGGTTGCCAGCACGGCCACGGTGAGCGCGGCGGTGAATGCGGCGGCGGCCCAGCAGACGGTGTGGATCGTGGTGCCCCAGACCAGCCTGCAGCTCAATTACGCCTCGGTGCGTGCGGCCGGAGAGAGCGGCGTGCAGTTCACCTACCAGGCCGGAGGCGAGAGCCTCGCCGCCAGCGGCGACTGCCGCAGCGGCCAGCTCAACGGCGCCCCTGCCCAGGGCCAGAGCGCCCAGTTGCTCAATGCCGCCTGTCAGGTGGCCTACAGCAGCGGGGGCTAGCGGCAGCCGCTGAGCCGGCAGAATGCGGGGCGTACGCCGGGGCCCCGTGCAGTTCTTTCGCTCCACCCTGTTGCCGGCGGCGATCGTGCTGCTGTTCGGGCTGGCCCTGTTCGCCGTGAGCGCCCGCATCTGGCTGCCGGGCGACATGGCGGCCCCGGCGCCGATCAGCTGAGGGGGTCTGCGGCATGCATCCAGGCAGCGACCAGCGGTGAGCGGCATCCCCGACCCAGGCCCGAGCGGGCCCTACGACGAGAGTCCCCAGGAGCTCTACCTGGATCCGGACGTGCTCGCCCAGGAGCTGGCGGAGGAGCTGCTCGGCGATCCGCTCGATGAGCTCGACAGCAGCGAACCGGAGCCCGCCGCCGTGGCGGCCGAGTGTGACCTGGGCCTCACCCTGCTCCAGGGCGGCGAGCAGCCCGGCAGCCGCGAGCGGCGCATGCAGGGGCTGCGCATCTTCTGCGAACACCGGGATCCGCGGGCGGTGCCGCTGCTGCTGCCCCTGCTGGCGGCCAGCTGTCCGATCCTGCGGATGAGCGCCGTCTACGCCCTGGGCCGCAACCCCAGCCCCCAGGCGGTGGAGCCGCTGCTGGCCCTGCTGGCGAGCGACGACAACGGCTACGTGCGCAAGGCGGTGGCCTGGAGCCTGGGCAACTACACCGACGCACCGGTGCTGAACCCGCTGATCCGGGCCCTGCAGGTCGACATCGCCGCGGTGCGGCTCTGGGCCGCCAGCTCCCTGGCCGATGCCGGCAGCACCGGACCGGCCAAGGCCGACCCGGCGGCGGCCCAGCTGCTGCTCAGCCTGCGGATCGACAGCGAGCCGGCCGTGCGCAGCAACAGCGCCTGGGGCCTGGGCCGCCTCTACCCCGACCTGGTGGAGCCGCGCCAGCAGGAGGTGGTGGAGACCCTGGTGCACACGCTGTTGCACGACGCCGAATCGGGCGTGCGGGAGGAGGCCCGCCTGGCCCTGGAGCAGCTGGAGCACCCGGAGGTGCTGGAGCGGCTCCAGACCCTGGTGGATGAAGGCCTGCTCTGAGCGGGCCGGCCCGCGGGGCGCGCCACAGCCTGTTGCGTTCCGCCCGGTCTCCAGACAGGGCGGCTAGCATCCGCCCCAACCCCGTTCAGGTCCTGGGATGGCGCAGCAAACCATCCGTTTCCGCATCCGGCCCGACGGCCGGGTGGAGGAGCAGGTGGAGGGCGTGCTGGGCGCGGGCTGCGCACAGCTCACCGAGCGCATCGAGGCCCGGCTCGGCGCGGTGCAGCAGCGGCGCAGCACCGCTGAGGCCTTCCAGAGCCAGGTCCAGCCCCAGGGGCAGGTCCAGGCTGCGGTGCAGCCTGCCGGCCCCCTGCCCTGAACGCCCGTTCTGATCTGCCTGTCGCTCCGCCATGTCGCACTTCAGCACCGTCAAGACCGAGCTCCGCGATCGCGATGCCCTGGTGGCCGCCCTCGGCGACATGGGCCACGACCCCAGCCTCGGGCAGCAGCCGGTGCGCGGCTACCGAGGTCAGACCGTGACCGCCGACCTGGTGGTGAACCAGCCCAACGGGGCCGACATCGGCTTCCGCCTCAACCCCGATACCGGCAGCTACGAGCTGGTGACCGACCTGGAGCTCTGGAAGCAGCCGGTGCCGGTGGAGCGCTTCCTGGCCCAGCTCAGCCAGCGCTATGCCCTGCGCAGCATTCTGGCGGCCACCGCCGAAGAGGGCTTCCAGGTGAGCGAGCAGACCAACCACCTCGACGGCAGCATTGAGCTGGTGGTGACCCGCTGGGCCTGATCCGGCTCCCGATGAGCGACCTGCCGGCCAGCCCCCACCAGGCCGGGGGCCTGGATCCCGCCATCGCCTTCCAGGCCACGGTCGCGGAGCACGCACCCCCCACCGGGCTGGAGCCCGTGCTGGGCGGAGTGCTGCGCCAGAAGGCGGTGTGGGTGGATGAGGCGGTGTGCATCGGCTGCCGCTACTGCGCCCACGTGGCCACCAACACCTTTGTGGTCGAGCCCGACTGGGGCCGCTCGCGGGCGATCCGCCAGGACGGCGACAGCACCGAGCGGATTCAGGAGGCGATCGACACCTGTCCGGTGGACTGCATCCACTGGGTGGACTATGAGCAGCTGCCGGCCCTGGCCGAGCAGCTCGCCGCCCAGGACATCCACCCCCTGGGGCTGCCCAGTCCGGCACGGCTCAAGCGCACCCTGCCGCGGCGGGATCCCCACGGCCAGGGCCCCGGATGAGCGCCGCTGATCCCGGCGCCGGCGGCGGGGGCCGCCCGATTCCCACCCGGCGCTTCGGGCGCACGGAGCTGGCGATGCCGGTGCTGTCGCTGGGGGGGATGCGCTTCCAGCAGAGCTGGAGCGACCTGCCGCCCGACCAGATCACCGGCGATAGCCAGGCCAACCTGCGCGCCACGCTGGAGGCGGCGGTGGCGGCCGGGCTGCACCACATCGAAACGGCGCGCCACTACGGCACCAGTGAGCGCCAGCTGGGCTGGCTGCTGCAGGCGGTGCCGGATCCGGCCCGGATCCTGCAGACCAAGGTGCCGCCCCAGGCCGATGCCGACGCCTTCGAGGCGGAGCTGGCCACCAGCTTTGACCGGCTGGCGGTGGAGCGCATCGACCTGCTGGCGATCCACGGCCTCAACCTGCCCGAGCACCTGGAGCACACCCTGCGGCCGGGGGGCTGCCTGGAGGTGGCCCGCCGCTGGCAGGCCGACGGTCGCATCGGCCACATCGGCTTCTCCACCCACGCGCCGCTGCCGCTGATCCGCGCCGCGATCGCCAGTGACGCCTTCGACTACGTGAACCTGCACTGGTACTTCATCCGCCAGGACAACTGGGCGGCGATCGAGCTGGCCGCCGAGCACGACATGGGGGTGTTCGTGATCAGTCCCACCGACAAGGGGGGGCACCTGCACACGCCGTCGGCGCGGCTGCAGGCGCTGTGCGCACCGCTGCACCCGATCGTGTTCAACGATCTGTTCTGCCTCAGCGCCGTCCTGGGCGCTTCCCCGGCGGTGCACACCCTCAGCCTGGGGGCGGCCCGGCCCACGGATCTCGACCTGCACCTGGCGGCGGTGGCCCGGCTGGAGCAGGCTCCCCAGCTGCTGCCGCCGATCCTGGAGCGGCTGGAGGAGGCCCGGCGCCAGGCCCTGGGCGAGCGCTGGCTGGCCAGCTGGCACGAGGGGCTGCCGGCCTGGCAGGACACCCCCGGCCAGCTCAATCTGCCGGTGCTGCTGTGGCTGCACAACCTGCTGGCCGCCTGGGATCTGGAGAGCTTCGCCCGGGCCCGCTATGGCCTGCTCGGCAACGGCGGGCACTGGTTTCCGGGCGCCAATGCCGATGCGTTCGACAACGGCGTGAGCGAGGCCCAGCTGCGGGCGGTGCTGGGCGAGAGCCCCTGGGCGGAGCGCATCCCGGCGATCCTGCGCCAGCTCAAAACCCGCCTGGGCGGCGCCGCTGTGCAGCGCCTGAGCAGCGCCTGAGCCAGGCCTGATGAGCCGCGCCGCCGTCAGCCCAGCGGTTGCTTGGCGGGGATGCCGACGGCGCGGGGATAGGTGCGGGGGCAGGCACCGCTGGGCCGCAGTTCGATCAGGGTGCGGGTGCCGCGGCCGGCGGGCAGCTCGCGCTGCTCCTGGCGGCTGATCGTGGCCCGGAGGGGGCCGATGGCCCGCTCCAGGCTGCCCTGGTCTGGCGGGCTCCACTGGCCGCGGTAGAGCAGTGCACGGCCCTCCGGGGCGAGCAGCGGCACCAGATACTCGGCCACCACCGGCGCGGCGGCCACCGCCCGGGCCAGGGCCAGGTCGTGCTGGCCGCGGCAGGCGCGCTGGTGGCCGCTGCGCTCCGCCCGCTCACAGCGCAGGGAGACCCGATCCGCCAGCCCGATCGCCGCCGCCATCGCCCGCACCGCCTCCAGCTTCCGCCCCACCGAATCCACCAGGGTGAGCCGGGCCGCGGGCAGGGCGATCGCCGCCGCCAGGCCGGGGAAGCCGCCGCCGGTGCCGATGTCGATCACCCGCAGGGGTTGATCGCTGCCCAGCCAGGGCCCCAGCGGCCAGAGGCTGTCGAACACCTGGGCGATCCAGTAGTCGTCGCCCTCCACCAGGCGGGTGAGGTTGACGCGCTGGTTCCAGCTGCGCAGCTCGCCCTGCAGCGCCTCCAGCTGGGTCAGCTGGGCGGGGCTGGGCTGCCAGCCGAGGGCTGACCAGAGGGCATCGGGGGCAAGCGCGCTGGCCATCCCGGCGGGAGCAGGCAAGGTGATTCCTAGGATCCCCCACTCCGGTGCCCGGTGCTTGGCCAGCCCCTCCTCGCCCAGCTACT
>JBEDAU010000161.1:0-7148 GCA_041177605.1 Cyanobacteriota bacterium
CTGCAGCCGCTGCCGATCCCGGAGCGGGAGGCGGCCATGGCCGCTTTCTACGCCCGCTGGCAGCAGCGGCCGGTGATCCTCGATGCCTGGTTCGCGCTGGAGGCCGCCGCCCCGCTGGCCGATGGGCTGGCGCGGGTCGCTCGCCTGCTAGAGCACCCCCGCTACGACCCGATGGCCCCCAATTCGGTGCGGGCGGTGCTGGGGGGATTGGCGGCCAACACCCCTGCCTTTCACGCGGCAGACGGCAGCGGCTATGGCTTCATGGCCGACCAGATCGCGGCGGTCGACCGCCGCAACCCGATCACGGCCTCGCGCCTGGCCAAGGTATTCAGCCGCTGGCGCAGTTACGGCCCGGGCCGTGCCGCGGCCATGCGCGCCTCCCTGGCCCAGCTGGCCGCCGGCGAGCTCTCCGCCAACACCCGCGAGGTGGTGGAGCTCTGTCTGGCTACCGGCTGAGCACCGGGTTCAGGGCAGGGCAGGAAGGGGCGGCGGCGGCTCAGCCGGGCCGGGGGGAGCGGGGCTCCGCCCCTGTTGGCTGAGGCTCTGATGGAGCTGGCGAAAGGCGGCCTGGCGGGCCCTGGCGCCCTCCGGGCCGGCGTGCAGGCCCCAGAGCCCTTCCCAATAGAAGTAGATCACCCCATGGCCACGGGCGGTGGCCAGCCGCACCTTCTCGGCCAGCAGGTCCATGGGGGGCGTGCGGCCGCCGAAGCCCGCCAGAATGCCGATCTCCACGGGCATGCCCCAGCCGCGGGCCTTGACCAGGGCCGGTTGGTTGAGGTCCCTGGCGAAACCCTGCAGGGAATGGGCGTAGTTCTGCACGATCAGGTCGTCGACCAGCCCCCCCACCGTCCAGAGCTCCCAGTCCTGCAACCAGTGGTTGTAGGCGAAGCGAAACGGCCCCGGCGACAGGCTGATCAGGGTGCTGTGGGGTCTGGCCCTGCCCTGGGCGACCGCCTTCGCGGCGGCCTGCTCATCCAGCTGTCGCAGGGCCCCGCGCAGGTCTCGCAGCAGGGCGGTGAGCTGCTGGCGCCGCCAGCGCATCCAGAACCGGTCGTTGGGGTCGTCGGGAGGTTCGCGCCCGTGAACCTGCCGGTAGAGCTTGCGGGTGTAGGGGTCGTAGCCCAGCTCCACCGGCCAGGCGAAGTGGTCGTCGAGCTGGATGCCATCCACGCCGCAGCGCCGCACGATCTCGCTGATCAGGCCGATGAAGCGCTGCCGCACGCCCGGGTGGGCCGGGTTCAGCCACACCATCGTGCGGCCATGCATGGGGTAGCCGGTGCTGCCGTCGCGTTTGGCCAGCACCCACTCCGGCTGCTGGCGCACCACCTCGGCTTCGGCGGGCTCCATCAGGCCGTACTCGAACCAGGGGATCACCTCCAGGCCGCGGCGATGGGCTGCCTGGGTGAGGCGGCAGATCGGATCGAGGTGGGGATTGGCCTTGGCCAGGGCCGGCTCCAGCGGCGCCCAGCGGCTGCGGTGGAAGGTGGTGCCGCGGCTCCACACGTTGGGGTAGAGGGTGTTGAACCCCGCCGCCGCCAGCTCGGCCACGGCCCGCTCAATCCGGGCCGGGTCGTAATAGAGGGGGCTGGGACTGTTGGTGAGCCACACGCCGATGCGGCGGGCGGGCTGGGCCTGGGCACCGGCCGCGGCCGCCGGCAACGCCGTGGCGACCAGGCCCGTCAGCGCCAGCGTGAGGGCTGCCGGCAGCAGCCCCGCCGTCCGGCGGGCGGGCCAGGGGAACACCCGCGGCCCTGGTCGGGGAGCCGGGGGGTGGATCAGCGGAACATCGAGCTCACGGAGCTCTCCTCGTGAATCCGCCAGATCGCTTCCCCGAGCATGTTGGCCACCGAGAGCACCCGCAGCTGGGGGAAGTGGCTCTCCTTGGGGAAGGGGATGGAGTTGGTGACCACCACCTCCTCGAACAGGCCGGGCTCCGACAACCGCTCCACTGCCGGCGGCGAGAACACCGCGTGGGTGGCGCAGCAGAGCACCCGGGCGGCACCGTTGCGGCGCAGCAGTTTGGCGCCCTGGCAGATGGTGCCGCCAGTATCGATCATGTCGTCGATCAGCACGGCCGTCTTGCCGGCCACATCGCCGATCACCGTGAGGCTCTCCGCCACGTTGTGGGCCGAGCGGCGCTTGTCGATGATCGCCAGGGGGGCATCCTTCATCTGCTTGGCGAAGGCCCGGGCCCGGGCAACGCCGCCCACATCCGGCGAGACCACCACCACCTCGCCCAGGTTGCGGGTGCCGAGATAGTCGACCAGCACAGGAGACCCGTAGATGTGGTCGCAGGGGATGTCGAAGTACCCCTGGATCTGGGAGGAGTGCAGGTCCATGGCCAGCACCCGGTCGACCCCGCTCATGGTGAGCAGGTTGGCCACCAGCTTGGCGGTGATCGACTCGCGGCCGGCGGTCTTGCGGTCGGCGCGTGCGTAGCCGTAGTAGGGGATCACGGCGGTCACCTGGCGGGCCGAGGCCCGCTTGCAGGCGTCCACCATGATCAGCAGTTCCATCAGGTGGTCGTTGACCGGCGCACAGGTCGGCTGCACCAGAAACACGTCGCAGCCGCGGATCGACTCCTGGATCTGGATGTAGGTCTCGCCGTCGGCGAAGCGCTTGATCACCCGCGGTCCGTCGGGGACCCCCAGATAGGCGCCGATCTCCCGCGCCAGATCCGGGTTGGAGGTGCCACTGAACAGCCGCAGCCGGCGGGTGTCGTGGTTGGCCTGTTCACCCGCCTGTGCCAGCCGATCGGCGGTCAGAAAACTGGTCACGGCGGGCGCGGGTGCGTCGGCTGAACCCCGATCGTAGAAGCGTGCCGGTCTGGGGAGTGCAAACAAGCATGACGTTTTCAGCCCCGCTGGCCTTCGATGCCGGGCCCGTGCTCCTGGGCCACGGCCCGGCCGGGCAGGTGCGGGCCCTGCTCCACCATGCCGGCCCTGGACTGGCGGCGGCCCTGGCCCAGCCCTGGTCGGGCCTCCTGGAGGGTGAGGACCCCGCTGCCGCCCTCCAGGCCGGGCGGCCGGGCCTGGTGGCCCTGGCCCGCGACCCCGGCCAGAGCCTGGCCAACGGTGGGAATTGGGCCGAAGCGCTCGGGGCCTGGCGGCAGCCGGTGCTGGTGCTGCTCACCGCCGAGCAGGTGGGCTGGGGCCTGGCGACGGCCAGCGCCGCCCTGCTCCGGCAGCACGACGTGCCCCTGCTCGGCCTGGTGCAGTGGGGGCAGGCCTGGGATGGGGACCTGCGGCGTCGGGAGGGCCTGCCCTGGCTGGGCTGGTGGGCCGGCGACCCGGACGGCGCCGAGGCGGCCGTGCTGCGGCAGGCCCTGCGCGTGCGCGGCCGCCAGCTGGCGGCCGATCTGGCCGGCTGATCCCAGGCCGCGCGCTCCGATCAGCTGCCGTCGCCGCCGGCCGCCGGGGGCGGCCACAGGGGCCCATCGCCTGCGGCCCTGGCCTGTTCCCGCAGGCCGCCGCCGCCCGGCTGGCGGGCAGGGGCCAGGGGCAGCTGGCGCCACTGGGCCTCCTGGGGCCGGCTCAGGCCGCTGGCCAGCAGGCTCAGCAGTTCCGCTTCGTCGAGGTTGGTGTTGACCTGGCCGAGCAGGTTCTGCGCCAGCCCCGGCAGCCGCTCCAGCTGGTGGGGGGTGGCCAGTTCCCGCAGCAGGCTGGTGGCCACCTCCAGGTGCTGCTCCTGGCGACTCTCCTCGGGGCGCCGGGGGTCGCGGTAGCGGGCCAGTTGCTCGAGCGCATCGCCCCGCAAGCGTTGCAGCCCGGCCTGCAGGTTGATGGTCAGATTCTGGCGCTTGTCGCGGTACCGCATCACCGCCGGTGGGCTGGCCTCCACCGAGCCGAGACCATCGGCCAGGGCCCGCAGCCCACCCCGGCTGAGCACCACGTAGCGATCCGGTTCGCCCGGGCCCAGCTCGAGCAGCTCGCGCACCGCATCGGCGGTGAGGGCGGGCCCGCCCAGCCGGTAGAGGCTGCCCAGCGCCTGGGCCCGCCGTTGGCCCGGCAGCTGCACCGCCAGGTTGGCCGGCAGGGTGAGCACCTGCAGCGGGCCGCTCGGATTCACCCGCACCAGCAGCAGGGCGTCCGCGTTGGCCGGGCCGGGGGGAGCAGCCCGGTTGAGCGGGTCGCTGATGCGCTCGCTGTCGATGCCGATCACCAGCACGGTGATCGAGCGGGTGGGGGGCTTGGCCAGATCGGCCGGCTGGCGCAGCTCACTCCACTGCTGGCTCCGATCCGCCGCGGGCCAGACCATGCCCAGCAGGGACAGTCCCGCGGCGGCGCCGATCCCGGCGGCGGCCAGCCGCAGGGCGATCCGGATCTGGGTGCGGGAGATGGCGGGACGACGGGCCATCGCAGGGCTGCACCAGGGCATGGGTCACCCACTCTGACCCACCTGCCGGTGTTGCACCCGATAGGTTGAGACGATCAAGGACGCGGCCAGATCGGTGCCTGCCAGCCCCTCACCCCAGGCCTCTGCAGGCCCAAGGCCAGAGCTGGCCGGGCCCCTGCCCCATGAGAAGGCCAGGCCCCTGGCCAAGGGCAGCGTGTATCCGGCCAAGGACCTCTGCAGCCAGTGCGGCCTCTGCGACAGCCGCTGGGTGGCCTACGTGAAGGACAGCTGCGCCTTCCTCCACCAGCGCTTCGAGGCGATGGAAACCGCGGCCCACGGCCGCAGCCGCGACCTCGACGACGAGGACGAGCTCTACTTCGGTGTGCAGCAGCGCATGCTCACCGCCCGGCTGCGTCAGCCGATCGAGGGCGCCCAGTGGACCGGGATCGTGAGCCGGATCGGTGTGCGGGCCCTGGAAACCGGCCTGGTGGATGCGGTGCTGTGTGTGGGCCAGAGCGAAGAGGATCGCTTCACGCCGGTGCCGCGGCTGGCCCGCACCCCGGAGGAGGTGCTCAGCGCCCGGGTGAACAAGCCCACCCTCTCCCCCAACCTGGAGGTGCTGGAGCAGCTGCCCGGCAGCGGCATCCGCCGACTGCTGGCCATCGGCGTGGGCTGCCAGATCCAGGCCCTCCGGGCCGTGCAGTCCACCCTGCCGCTCGATGCGCTGTTCGTGCTGGGCCTGCCCTGCGTCGACAACGTGAGCCGCCAGGGCCTGCAGACCTTCCTGGAAAGCACCGTCAGCTCGCCCGACACGGTGGTGCACTACGAGTTCATGCAGGACTTCCGCATCCACTTCCGCCACAGCGATGGCCGCGAGGAAACGGTGCCCTTCTTCGGGCTCGACACCCCCAAGCTGAAGGATGTGTTCGCCCCCAGCTGCCTGAGCTGCTTCGACTACACCAACGCCGGTGCCGATCTGGTGGTGGGCTACATGGGGGCGACCTTCGGGCGCCAGTGGCTCACCGTGCGCAATCCCAAGGGGCAGCAGCTGCTCGATCTGGTGGAGGCGGAGCTGGAGGTGGCGCCGGTGAGCAGCAGCGGCCAGCGCCAGGCGGCGGTGCAGCAGGGCATCGAGGCCTACGACAAGGCGGTGAAGCTGCCCCTCTGGCTGGCCAATCTGATCGGCGTTGTCGTGGAGCGCTTCGGCCCGAAGGGCCTGGAATACGGCCGCTTCTCGATCGATTCCCACTTCACCCGCAACGCCCTCTGGCTGCGGCGCCACCACCCGGAGAAGGTGGCGGCCCACATCCCCGCCTTCGCCCAGAAAATCATCAGCCGCTACCGGCTGCCCGCCGCGTGACGCCCCTCCAGCCGCGAGCCGGGGTGTTGCTCCACCCCACCGCCCTGCCCGGGCCTGGAGCCAGCGGAACCTTGGGTGCCGCCGCCCACCAGTGGCTGGAGTTGCTCGGCCGGCAGGGCATCGGCGCCTGGCAGCTCCTGCCCCTGGCCCCCACCGACGGCACCGGCTCCCCCTACAGCTCCCCCAGCGGCTCGGCCCTCAATCCCGCCCTGCTCGACCGCGAGCGGCTGCTGGCCGACGGCTGGATCGATCCGGACCCGACAACCCAGGCCAGCTGCGCCGATCCCGCCACCCTTGCTGAAGCCCTGCTGCGGGCCTGGCCCCGCCAGGCGCCGGAGCGGCAGCAGGCCTTCCGGCGCTGGCGGCGGCGGCAGCGCCACTGGCTGCGCGACCACTGCCGCTTCGTGGTGTTGCGCCGGCTGCATGGCGGGGCGCCGTGGTGGCAGTGGCCACCGGCACTGGCCCGGCGCCAGGCCAGTGCCCTGCGTCGCTTCGACCGGGTGCAGGCCGGGGCCCTGGAGGCTGAAGCCCTGCTGCAGTGGCAGCTGCAGGGCCAGTGGCAGGCCCTGCAGCGCACCGCCCGCCTGCAGGGAGTGCAGCTGATCGGCGATCTGCCCTTCTACGTGGCCCACGACAGTGCCGATGTGTGGGCGCGCCCGGGCCTGTTCAGCCTGGGTGCCAGCGGCACGCTGCAGCAGCAGAGCGGGGTGCCGCCAGACTACTTTTCGGCGACCGGCCAGCTCTGGGGCACCCCGGTGTACCGGTGGGGCCTGCACCTGCTCACCGGCTTCCGCTGGTGGCTGGCCCGGCTCGAGCGCCAGCTGGCCCTGTTCGACCGGCTGCGTCTCGATCACTTCCGTGCCATGCAGGCCTACTGGAGTGTGCCGGGGGCCGACACCACCGCCGAGCACGGCCGCTGGCGCCTCTCACCGGGCTGGCTGCTGCTGGGCCTGCTCTGGTTGCGCTGTCTGGCCACCGGCCAGCTCCAGGGCGGAGGGCTGCGGCTGATTGCCGAAGATCTGGGCGTGATCACGCCGGCGGTGGAGGCCCTGCGCGATGGCTTCCGCCTCAGTGGCATGAAGATCCTGCAGTTCGCCTTTGACGGCGACCCGGCCAATCCCTACCTGCCGGCCAACATCCAAGGCCGACGCTGGGTCGTGTACACCGGTACCCACGACAACGCCACCAGCCTGGGCTGGTGGCAGGACCTGGATGCGGACGCACGGGGGCGCGTGGAGGCGGTGGTGGGGGCCCCGGTGACGGCCCCAGGCTGGCAGCTGCTGGAGCTGGCCCTGCGCTCCCCGGCCGAGTTGGTGATCGTGCCCCTCCAGGACCTGCTGGAGCTGGGCGACGAGGCCCGCTTCAACACCCCCGGCACCACGGGCGGGCACAACTGGAGCTGGCGGCTGAACCAGCCGATCGCCAGCCTGGAGGGGCCGCTGCTGGGCTACGG
>JBEDAU010000162.1:0-3842 GCA_041177605.1 Cyanobacteriota bacterium
CGGCGCTCAGCACCGCCTCGGGCCGCCAGCCGTTGCGGTTGCCCACGTCCATGAATTCGATCAGGCGCAGCTCCAGCCCGCGCTCCCGGGCCAGGGCCGCCAGGGGCACCAGCTGGTCGTCGTTGGCGCCGCGCTGGATCACGGCATTGAGCTTGAGCGCCCCCTTGCTGGGATCGAAGCCGGCGGCGCGGGCGTGTTCGATGGCCGCCAGCACCCTGGCCAGCAGCGCATCGCCGTTGTCCACGCCGGCCATGCGGGCCACCGCCGCGCCGGTGGTGCCGTCGAGGCTGAGGGTGATCCGATCCAGCCCGGCGGCGCGCAGGGCCCGGGCTCGCTCAGCGCTGAGCAGGGCACCGTTGCTGGTGAGGGCGATCTCGCGCAGGCCTCGCTCCCGCAGCGGTTGCACCGCGGCGATCAGCTCCTCCAGGCCGCCATGCAGCAGCGGCTCGCCGCCGGTGAGCCGCAGGCTGCCCGCCCCCAGCGCCACCGCTGCTGTCACCACCCGCCGCCGCTGCTCCTGGCTGAGCAGGCCGGGGGGCTCCATCCCATCGGGCAGGCAGTAGGGGCAGGCCAGGTTGCAGCGGGCCGTGAGCGAGAGGCGCAGCACCCCCAGGGGCCGGCCCAGCCGGTCGCGCGGGGCACGGGTGGTCGCGTGGTCGGCGGCGTTGGCCATGGGGGCAACGCTATGGCTGCCGGCCTGGCCGTGGGTGTAGCGAATCGGCCGGCTGAGCCGTCTCAGGCCGGTTCACATTGCGGATGGCCCGGGGATCCAGAGCCACCGGCCGCCAGGGCCAGGCCGCCAGCCACCCCTGCAGGCGCCGCTCGCCCTGGCCCACCGCTGCGGCCAGTTGCGTGCGGACCGCGGCGCTGCTGGGATAGAGGCCCAGCAGGGGTTGCAGGCGCTGGCCGTCGTGGGCCAGATGGATGGCCCCGGGTTCCATGGCCGCCGCCGCCAGCAGGGTCTCCAGGGCGGCGAAGCTCAGCTGGGGCATGTCCACCGGGCAGAGCAGCAGCCGTTCCTCGGGGTGGTGCTGCATCAGCCGGTGCAGGGCCAGCAGGGGGCCCTCCCAGGGCGCCGGTTCGGCCAGGGCGGTGATGCTGATGGGCTGAAGGCTGTGGGCCAGGGCCAGGTGGGCCGGGTGGCGGCTCAGCAGGGTGATCGGCGCCTCCAGCTGGGCCAGCAGCAGCAGGGTGCGTTCCAGCCAGGTGCCCCCGTCCGGGTGGGGCAGCAGTCCCTTGTCGCGGCCCATCCGCCGGCTCTCGCCACCGCTCAGCAGGCAGGCCCGCAGCGGTGGGGCCGGGCCTGGGGCCGTGTCCTGTAGCAACGGCTGCCGGCCGCGCCCGCGCCCCTCCGTAGCGTCCCGCCGCCGATCCGATTGCTCCATGGCCCTGCCTTCCCACACCGCCACCCTGCTGGATGCCAAGCGGCGCAGTGGCCTCAGCTTCGCGGACCTCGGCGCCCGCCTGGGCCAGGACGAGGTGTGGACCGCCAGCCTGCTCTACGGCCAGGCCACCGCCTCGGCCGATCAGGCCCAGGCCCTGCTGGAGGCCCTGCAGATCCCGCAGCCGGAGCGCGCCACCCTGGCCGCCGCCCTCACCACCTATCCCGTGAAGGGGGCCCTCGATCCGGTGATCCCCACCGACCCCCTGCTCTACCGCTTCTACGAGATCCTGCAGGTCTACGGCCTGCCGCTCAAGGACGTGATCCAGGAGCAGTTCGGCGACGGCATCATGTCGGCCATCGACTTCAGCCTCACGGTCAACAAGCAGGAAGACCCCAAGGGCGATCGGGTGGTGGTGACCATGAACGGCAAGTTCCTGCCCTACCGCAAGTGGTGAGGCTCCAGCAGGCCGAATTCCGCTAAGGCCCGCGGCAGGTTGCGGTGCTCGTGGCCGGGATGGCTGAGCTTCACCAGGGCGAAGCGCTGCAGTTCATCCAGCTCCGTCCAGCCCTCCTGGCGCACCGCCAGGCCCAGCTGGGCGCAGGAGGCCACCAGCACCTCCGGCAGGTGCTGGCCCTGCTGCCAGGGTTCCCCCTCGGGCCGGGGCAGATCCTTCGCCGGGCCGGCGCTGAGGCCGGCGGTGCGCTGCAGCAGGTGCAGGCGCAGGGCCTCGATGGCGGCGGCCTCGTCGCCCCAGGCCAGCAGCTCAGCCCGCTCGGCCTCGCCCAGCTCGCTCCAGTGCTGCAGCTTGAGCTTCACGCCGGCCAGATCGAGCTTGCGTCGCACCGCCATCGGGATGCAGCGCAGATTGGCGCTGAAGTCGGCCTCGAAGCCGAAGCAGGTGTGGGCGAGCGGGGCAGTCAGGGGCCTGGATCGTGCTCCACCCATTTCAGCGCCGCCGCCGCCCCCGGCACGCCTTCGGTAACAACCGCCACCGTCGCCGGTCGGGCCGGCTTGATCGAATGGCGGGCATGTCTCTGGTTAGTGATCCGCCCCCCAGCCCGGCTGCCCTGGCCCAGTGCCCCTACTGCGGCGTGGGCTGCGGCCTGGAGCTGAAGCCACCCGCCGCGGGCCTGCCGCCTGCCGCCGCCTGGACCGCCCGCGGCGACCGCCACCACCCCTCCTCCCTGGGCCAGGTGTGCGTCAAGGGGGCCACGGTGGGTGAGACTCTGCACCCCAACCGCCTCACCACTCCCCTCTGGCGGGAGCACACCAGCCAGCCCTTCGCCCCGATCAGCTGGGAGCGGGCCTTCACGATCCTGGTGGAGCGCATCCGCACCACCCTGGCCGCGAAGGGCCCGGCGGCCCTGGCGATCTACGGCTCCGGCCAGTTCCTCTGTGAGGACTACTACGCGGCTAACAAGCTGCTCAAGGGCGCCCTGGGCAGCAACAACTTCGATGCCAACTCGCGCCTGTGCATGAGTTCGGCGGTGGCGGGTTACGCCCGCAGCCTCGGCTCCGACGGCCCGCCCTGCTGCTACGACGATCTCGACCTGGCCGATCTGGTGCTGCTGATCGGCACCAACACGGCGGAATGCCATCCGGTGCTGTTCCAGCGGCTGCTCAAGCGCCGGCGCAAGGGGGAGGGGCCGCGCATCGTGGTGGTGGATCCGCGCGCCACCGCCACCAGCGATGCCGCCGATCTGCACCTGGCGATCGCCCCCGGCACCGACCTGGCCCTGCTCTGCGGCCTGGGCCACCTGCTGCTGCAGCGCGGCGGTGTCGATCAGGCCTTCGTGGCCGCCCACACCGAGGGCTTCGGCGAGCTGGAAGCGCTCTGGCGGGCCTGGGATCCGGCCCGGGCCGCGGCCGTGTGCGGCATCGCCGAGGCCGACCTGCGCCAGCTGGCCGAGTGGTGGTGCGCGGCCAGCGGCGTGCTCAGCCTCTGGTCGATGGGGGTGAACCAGAGTCGCGAGGGCACCGCCACCGTGGCCGGGATCTGCAACCTGCACCTGGTGAGCGGCAAGATCGGCCGGCCGGGCGCCGGGCCCTTCTCGCTCACCGGCCAGCCCAACGCCATGGGGGGCCGCGAGGTGGGCGGCCTGGCCCAGCTGCTGCCGGGTTACCGCTCCGTCGCTAACCCAGAGCACCGGGCTGCAGTGGAGCGCCACTGGGGGTTCGCTCCCGGCGCCATCGCCGCCGAGCCCGGCCTGGCGGTGTGGCAGCAGATCGAGGCGATGGAGCGCGGCGCGCTCGACCTCTGGTGGGTGGCGGCCACCAATCCCCTGGTGAGCCTGCCCCACCTGGATCGGGTGCGGGCGGCGGTGGCCAACTGCCCGCTGGTGGTGCTGAGCGAGGCCTATGCCGGCACCGAAACCGAGGCGGTGGCCCACCTGGTGCTGCCGGCGGCCCAGTGGAGCGAGAAGGAGGGGGTGATGGTGAACTCCGAGCGCCGCGTCA
>JBEDAU010000163.1:0-8850 GCA_041177605.1 Cyanobacteriota bacterium
CACAGCAGCCAGGGGTTGCTGAAGGGGGCCACCTGGATCAGGGGACGGTCGCTGCGGGCCGAGAGGGCATGGCCCATCTGGGCCAGGCAGAGGGTGGTGAACACCATGGTCTTCCAGGGGCCGTCGCTGCCGCCGGTGCGGTAGCTCCACACCATCAGGGCAATGACCACCAGGGCGAACACCACGCCCACCCGCAGGATGTAACGGCCGATGCCGCGGGCGAAGATCGACTCGCCCGGACGGGCCGGCTCCCGCTCCATCAACCCGGTCTCGGCCGGCTCCAGGGCCAGGGCCAGGGCCGGCACGCCATCGGTCACCAGGTTCATCCAGAGGATCTGCAGGGGGCTCAGGGGAACCCCCATCAGGCCCACCAGCGGCGCAGCGGCGATGGTGATCAGTTCACCCACATTGCTGCCCAGAATGTATTTCACAAAGCGGCGGATGTTGGCGTACACCAGCCTTCCTTCCTCCACGGCGTTCACGATCGTGGCGAAGTTGTCGTCGAGCAGCACCATGTCGGCCGCTTCCTTGCTCACCTCGGTGCCGGTGATGCCCATGGCCACGCCGATGTGGGCTTGCTTGAGGGCCGGCGCGTCGTTGACGCCATCGCCGGTCATGGCGACCACCTGGCCGTTGGCCTGGAGGGCCTTGACGATGCGCAGCTTCTGTTCGGGGGGGACCCGTGCATAGACATTGCAGCGGGCCACCACGGCCCGCAGCTCCTCATCGCTGCAGGCCTCCAGCTCCCGGCCCAGCATCACCTCCGCATCGGGCTGGGTGAGACCGATCTCGGCGCCGATGGCCCGGGCCGTGAGGGGGTGATCGCCGGTGATCATCACCGGGCGGATGCCGGCGTTGCGGCAGGTGGCCACGGCTTGACCCACCTCCGGCCGGGCCGGATCCAGCTGGGCCATCAGCCCGAGCAGTATCTGACCCTCCAGGGGTTGGTCGGGACTGGGATGGTGCGGTGCGCAGGAAAAGGCCAGCACCCGCAGCCCCGCGGCGGCCAGATCCCGGGCCTGATCCAGCCACCACTGGCGCTGATCGGCGGCCAGGGGTACGGGTCCGGAGCCATCCACCCAGCGGCTGCAGGCAGCGAGGATGATCTCGGGGGCCCCCTTGCTGATCAGCAGCTGGCTCGACCCATGGGCGGCGGCACCCAGAGGAGCCTGCAGCGACCCATCGCGGTCTTCCACCCAGACCGCCATCAGCTGGCGCTCGGAACTGAATGGAATTTCCGCCCGGCGGGGGTATTGCTGGCGGAGGGCGAAATCATCGAAACCGGCTTTACCGGCCACCACGGCCAGGGCCCCTTCGGTGGGGTCTCCGAGCACCTCCCAGCTGCCATCGCGGGCCTGCCGCAGTTCGGCGTCGCTGCACAGCACCCCTGCCTGCAGCAGCAGGGTCTGCAGACCGTCCGGGGCGCCGGCCATCGCTGCCGCGGGGGCTGCCAGCGGGGAGGGGGTGAAGCTGCCGCTGGGCTCGTAGCCCAGACCGCTCACCGCCACCGCCTGGGTGGCGAGCCGCAGTTCCTGCACCACCTGGCGGTTCTGGGTGAGGGTCCCGGTCTTGTCGGAGCAGATCACCGTGACCGAGCCCAGGGCTTCCACGGCAGGCAGGCGGCGAATCAGCGCGGCGCGGCTCACCATGCGCTGGGTGCCGATCGCCAAGGTCACGGTGATCACGGCGGGTAGGCCTTCCGGCACGATCGCCACCGCCATCGACAGGGACACCTCCAACAGGTTGAGCGGGTTCTGGCCCAGCAGCAGGCCCAGGCCCACCACCACGGCCACCAGGGCCAGGGCGCTGCCCACCAGCACCTTGGCCAGCCCGTCGAGACGCTCCTGCAGCGGTGTGGTCTCCCCTCCGGCCGCGTTGATCAGGGCGGCGATCTGGCCCAGCTCGGTGCCCATGCCGGTGGCGGTGACCACGGCCACCCCCCGGCCGCGCACCACATCGGTGCCCTGGAACAGGCAGTTGAGCCGCTCCAGCACCGGCGTCTTCGCATCGAGCAGCAACTCGGCCCGTTTGAACACCGCCTCGGCTTCGCCGGTCAAGGCCGCCTCGCGGAGCCCGAGGTCGACCGCCTCCACCAGGCGGGCATCGGCCGGCACCCGGTCGCCCGCCTCCAGCCGGATCAGGTCGCCGGGCACGAGCTCCTCACTGCTGAGCTGCTGCCACTGGCCGTCGCGGCGCACCTGCACCAGCGGCTGGGCCATGTCCCGCAGGGCCAACAGCGCCTTCTGGGCGCGGCTCTCCTGCAGATAGCCGAGCAGCCCGTTGAGCCCCACGATCAGCACGATCGCGATCGCATCCTTGGGGAACTTCTGCTCCACGTAGGCCACGCCCGCCGAGACGGCGGCGACGGCCAGGAGCATGACCAGCATCACATTGCTGAACTGGTCCCACAGGATCTGCCAGGGGCTGCGGCCTGCGGCCAGTTCGAGTCGGTTGGCCCCCCCCTCTTCCAGCCGGCGGGCGGATTCCGCTGTGGTGAGTCCCTGGGCCTGGCCGCCGAGTTGCTCGAGACACTCGGCAGAGGTGAGGTTGTGCCAGGCCGGCTGCTGGGCAGGGCGTGTCAAATCGGACTCGAAGCGTCGTGTCGATTTAAACCGATTTCCGCGGGAGGGTCGCCTGGTCCGGAACGGCCCTGGCCATCCGGCCGGCCCAGCAGCCGCCGCTCCAGCAGCAGCAGGCCGATCACGGTGGTGGCGCTCACCATCAGCACCAGGGCGGAAAACTGGCTGGCGCTGATCACGCCGGCGGAGAGGGCGGTGGTCGCGAACACCAGCCCCGGCAGGCCGCGCGGGATCAGGCCGAACACCACCAGCCAGCGGTCGATCCCGGCCCGGCGGTCGGTGGCCGTGATGCCGATGCCGCACAGGCACTTGCTGGCCAGGGCCAGCAGCAGCAGCGCCAGCCCCAGGGCCCAGGCCTCCCGGTTCAGCAGGGTGGCGGCGGAGACCCGCATGCCCACGCTGATGAAGTAAAGGGGCAGGAAGACTTCCGAGAGCAGGGTGAGCACGCGCCCCACCTCGCGCTGCAGCGGCTCCAGCCGGGTCAGCAGCACCCCGGCCCAGAGGGCCCCCAGCAGGGAGGTGAGACCGGTGATCTCCCCGATCCAGGCGCAGCCGATCAGCAGCATCAGGATCGCCAGAGGGCTGGTGGGGCCCTGGCGCCGCTGGCGCGCCCACCAGCGGGCGGCCCCGTAGCTGAGCGCCGCCGCCAGCAGGCCCAGCACCAGGCCCGTGCCCCCCAGCCCCCCGGGACCCAGTGGGCGTCCGCCGGCGGCCACCGCCAGGCTCAGCAGGGCAATGGCGGGTAGGTCGTCGAGCACCGAAACGCCCACCAGCAGCCGGCCCGACGGCGAGCGCAGGGCCTGGCGCTGGGCCAGCAGCCGCAGGGTGACGCCGGTGCCGGTGGCCGAGAGGCACGCCAGGCAGAGCAGGGCCTGGGCGGGCTGGAGGCCGAAGCCGGCCACCAGAGGGCCGTAGGCCAGCAGGGGCGCCAGGCAGCTGAGGGCCACCAGCCGCAGGATCGTGTTGCGGCGCGAGGCCAGCAGGTCGCCCCGCACTTCCAGGCCCACCTGGAAGAAGAGGGTGAGCACGCCCAGCTCGGTGAGGCCGCTCAGGGGCTCGATGGCCTGGAAGGGCAACACGCTGTTGCCCAGCCCAAAGCCCACCAGCAGTTCCACCACGATGGCGGGCACGGCCCAGCGGGTCAGCCGGCCGGCCGTGAGCCGCGCCGCGGCCAGGCCGATCAGCAGAATCAGCAGCGTGGTGAGCAACGACGGGGAGTGCAGAGCCTGACGGCCTCCAGCCACAGTTCTGGCAGTCTGCTGCCCTTCTCCCGCTGACCCCCACCCCCGCTGGCCTGAGCCCCTGATGCTTCCCTTCCACTGGCTCACCCAGACGATCGCCTTCGGCCTGGGGATCTCGTTCAGCCCGATCAACATCGCCCTGGTGGCGCTGCTGTTGCTGGGGGCCCGGCCCCTGCGCCGCTGCTGCACCTTCCTGGCCGGCTGGGTGCTGGCCAATGGCGGCGCCCTGGGGGTGGTGGTGGCCGTGGGCGGTCGCCTCAGCTGGGCCATGCACATGGGCAGCCGAGGCCAGATCCTGATCGATCTGATCGGTGCCGGCGCCCTGCTGGGGCTGGGCCTGTTTCAGCTCACCCCGGCCGTGGCGATCGGTGAGGAGAACTGGGCCATGCAGCTGATGGGCAAGCTGCCCGAGCTGGGCGGAGTGCCCCTGCTGGCCCTGGGGGCGGGCTGTGCCCTGGTGAGCCCGGAAAACCTGGTGTTTTACGTGAAGGAGGGCGGCATGCTGCTCACCAACCACACCAGCCTGTGGGGCGACCTGGAGGTGGGGGCGGTGTTCGTGGCCATCACCACCTCACTGCTGCTGCTGCCTCCGTTGCTGTGGCTGCTGAGCGGAGAGCGCCTGCGGGGCCCGCTCACGGCTCTCAACGACTGGCTGGTGCACCGGGCCGAGTGGCTGGTGGGCGTGTTTGCCCTGTTGCTTGGCATCTATCTGGGCTGGCAGGGGCTGGAGGGCCTGCACAACACCGTGCTCAGCTGACGCGCCTTGCCCCCATCGTCCGCTCCCCGGGCAGGCCCCCGGCTGACAATCTCCGGCTCTGAGATGGGGAATGAGCGCCGTGCCGGGTGGGGCACCGCCTCAACCCTGCGGGAACGCCGCCCGCAGAAGCCCTGCCATCGGCCGCCCGATCGGTTGCGGTGATTCCCGATCTGTCCACCGGGCTACGTTGGAACGCTGCCGCGTTGCCCCCGTGCCGGACCTCGTTGCCGCCCTGCTCCAGCCCGGGGCCCTGATCACGCTGCTGGTGCTGGTCGGCTCGATCGTGCTGTTCATCGGCGGCTGGCTGGCCCCGGAGGTCACGGGCCTGCTGGCCGCCTCCCTGTTGATCGTGACCGGGGTGCTCAAGCCCGCTGAGGCGGTGGAGGGCTTCGGCAGCCCGGCCCTGATCACGCTGATGGGCCTGTTCGCCCTCTCGGCCGGCCTGTTCCGCAGCGGCGGCCTCGACCGGCTGCGGGCCCTGATCGGCTCCGATGCGGTGCGCAGCCCCAAGCGCATGATCGCCCTGATGGTGGCCGCTGTGGGACCGGTGTCGGCCTTCGTGCCCAACACCCCGATCGTGGCCAGCCTGCTGCCGGTGATCGAAAGCTGGTGCCAGCGGCGCCGGATCTCCCCCTCCAAGGTGCTGCTGCCCCTGTCGTTCGCCACCGTGCTGGGCGGCACCATGACGCTGCTGGGCAGCTCGGTGAACCTGCTGGCCAGTGAGGTGAGCAGCAAGCTGGGCTATGGCGCCTTCGGCCTGTTCAGCTTCACCCCCATCGGCATCGGCGTGTGGCTGGTGGGTGGGGTGGTGATGGTGCTGCTGGCCGATCGCTTTCTGCCCGATCGCGGCACCGACGACGACGATCTGATCGCCAACCTGGCCAGCAGCGGTTACCTCACCGAGGTGAAGATCCCGCTGCGATCCGAGCTGATCGGCCAGTCGCTGCATGGCAGCCGCCTGCAACGCCGCTTCGACGTCGACGTGCTGGAGCTGCACCGCGGCAACGAGCGCTTTCTGCCGCCCCTGGCCGACCGCACCCTGATGCTGGGCGATCGACTGCTGCTGCGCTGCAGCCGCGAAGATCTGCTGCGCCTGCAGCAGGATCACACCGTGGTGCTGGCCCCCACCCCCGAGGAGCCCGTGCTGCCCGACCAGCAGAACAACCAGCGGATGGTGGAGGTGCTGCTGCCCTCCGGTTCCGCCCTGGCGGGCGACTGCCTGAGGGATCTGCGTTTTCGCCAGCGCTACAACGTGACCGTGCTGGCCCTGCGCCGCGGCAATGCCGTGCTGCGCGAGCGCCTCGGCCGCGCCGTGCTGCGCGAAGGCGATGTGCTGCTGCTGCAGGGCCCCAAGGATGCCATCCGGGGCCTCCAGGCCAACAATGACCTGGTGGTGCTCGAACAGCTGGAGAAGGACCTGCCCACCATGAGCCGCAAGCGGGTGGCGCTGGTGATCGCCGCTCTGGTGATCCTGCTGCCCAGCTTTGAACTTATGCCCCTGGTGGCCGCCGTGCTGCTGGGTACGGTGGCCATGGTGGCCACCGGTTGTCTGCGGCCTGGCGAGCTGCAGCGGGCCATCCGCCTCGATGTGATCCTGCTGCTGGGCTCCCTGGCCAGCTTCAGCGTCGCCCTTGAAAAAACTGGCCTGGCCGCCGCCCTGGCCAAGGGTCTGCTGGCGGGTCTGCACGACTGGCCGGTGTATCTGGCCCTGCTGGTGGTGTTCCTGTTCACCACCCTGCTCACTGAGGTGATGAGCAACGCCGCCACCGTGGCGATGCTGATCCCGATCGCCGGCCAGCTGGCGGTGGGGCTGGAGCAGCCGCCCCTGGCCTTCATTTATGCAGTGCTGTTCGGAGCCAGCCAGAGCTTCCTGAGCCCGGTGGGCTATCAGACCAACCTGATGGTGTTCGGCCCGGGCCGCTACCGCTTCCTCGACATCGCCCGCTACGGCTTCCCACTCACGATCGCCATGACCCTGGTGGTGCCCTGGTTGATCTGCCGCTGGTTCGGCATCTGAGCCCGGTTCCGCGACGTCAATGCAGGGGCGCCCGCTCAGGCGATCTGGCTGAGGAACTGCCTGCTGCGCTCGTGCTGAGGATGGCTGAAGAACTGCTCCGGCGGCGCCTCTTCCACCACCTGGCCGTCGGCCATCAGCACCACACGGCTGGCCACCTGGCGGGCAAAGCGCACTTCGTGGGTCACCACCACCATCGTCATCCCCTCCCGGGCCAGCTCCTGCATCACCGCCAGCACCTCCTGCACCATCTCCGGATCGAGGGCGCTGGTGGGCTCGTCGAACAGCAGGATGCGCGGCTCCATGCAGAGCGAGCGGGCGATCGCCACCCGCTGCTGCTGGCCGCCGGAGAGCTGGCCGGGGTACTTGCGGGCCTGCTCATGGATCCCCACCCGCTCCAGCAGCTCCAGGGCCTGGCGCTCCACCTCCGCCCGGGGCCGGCCACGGACCAGCACCGGCGCCAGGGTGAGGTTCTCCAGCACGGTGAGGTGGGGGAAGAGGTTGAACTGCTGGAACACCATCCCCACCTCGCGGCGGATGGCGTCAATCCGGCGCACGTCGTCGGAGAGGGCGATGCCATCGACCACGATCGACCCCTTCTGGAAATCCTCCAGGGCATTGAAGGTGCGGATGAAGGTGCTCTTGCCGGAACCCGACGGGCCCATCACCACCACCACCTCCCCCTGGTTCACGGTCAGGTCCACGCCACGCAGAGCCTGAAAGCCATTGGGGTACCACTTCTCGACTCCGCGGGCCTCGATCATCGGTCTGGCGATCATCGTTGGGGTGGTCATGCCGTGGTGGTGGTTTGGGTGGCGGTGGTTTGGGGGTTGAGGCGGGTCTCCAGGGCGCGGCTGCCCAGGCCGAGGGCGGCACAGCAGCACCAGAACAGCACGGCCAGCACCAGATAGACCTCGGCGTTCCTGCCCAGGAAAGCAGGGTTGGCCATCACGGTGCGGGCCGTGCCGAGCAGATCGAGTAACCCGATCAGCGACAGCAGGGTGGTGTCCTGCAGCAGGCTGATGAACTGGCCGACCGTGGCGGGCAGGGCCACCCGCAGGGCCTGGGGCAGCACCACGTGAATCAGGGCCCGGGGCACCGACAGGCCCAGGGAGCGGGCTGCCTCCAGCTGGCCGGCGGGCACCGCCGCCAGGCCGGAGCGCACGGCCTCGGCCACGTAGGCGGCGGCGAACAGGGTGAGCACCCAGGCGGCGCGCCAGACCCGCTCCGGCGCCATCCCCCCCGGCAGCAGGAAGCCGAGGATGTTCTGGCCGAGGAACAGCAGGGTGATCAGCGGGGCGCCACGGATGAACTCGATGTAGAGCACCGAGCCCCAGCGCAGCAGCGGCAGTTCGCTGCGCCGGCCCAGGGCCAGCAGCACCCCCAGCGGGAAGCAGAGCAGGATCGCGAAACTGGCCTGCACCAGGGTGAGCAGCAGGCCACCCCACTCGGCGGGGGGCACCTGGATCAGGCCGAGCCCGCCGTTGATCAGCACCATGCCCACCAGATAGAGCAGCGGCCAGAGCAGGGGCACCAGCCGCAGCAGCGGTGGCGGCAGCAACCGCCCCCAGCGGCCGGCGCTCCAGCGCAGCCCCAGCAGCAGGGCTGTGATCAGCCACCAGCGCAGCTGGATCCCCACCTGCAGCTCCAGGCCCAGGGGCACCAGCAGCGCCAGTGTGACCAGGATCCCCGCCGCCAGCCGGTCGTTCTGGGGCCAGGGGCGGGTGGAGCGCGGCGGCTGCGCGGTGCCGCGGGGGGTACCCCGCAGCAGCCCCCAGCTGAGGCCGGTGGCCGCCGCCAGCAGGGCGGTGAGCAGCCAGAGGCGCCACTGCTGCTCGATCGGGTAGCGGCCCACCGCAAACAGGGTGCTGTTGGCCTGGATCACGGCCCACTGGGCCTGCACCAGGGCCCACCTCACCACGGCGGCGGCGCCCAGCACCAGGGCCAGGATCAGGCCGATCGAGATCACTCCATCGACGGGGTTGGCGAACAGTTCGCGGCGCAGGCGCCGCAGCAGCGGATTCATCAGCGCTCCCTCAGCTGCACCAGGCCATTGAGCCCGTTCATCAGGGCCGAGATCAGCAGATCCATCAGCAGATACGAGCCCAGCAGGATCAGCACCACCTCCACCGCCCGGCCGGTCTGGTTGAGGGTGGTTTCGGCCACGGAATAGAGATCGGTGTAGCCGCAGGCCACGGCCAGGGAGGAGTTCTTGGCCAGGGAGATGTACTGGCTGTTGAGGCCCGGCACGATCACCCG
>JBEDAU010000164.1:0-10180 GCA_041177605.1 Cyanobacteriota bacterium
GGCAGCTGCAGCCGTTGCCTTCCCGCTTGCCCCACCGGCGCGATTCCTGAACCCTTCGTGGTGGACAGCCGCCGCTGCATCGCCTTTCACACCATCGAAAACCGCGATCCGCAGCTGCCGCAGAGGGGTTCGGCGGGCTGGTCTCCCGGCAGCGGCAGGGTGGTGAGCAGGTGGCCCAGCAGCAGCCAGGAGCCCCGCTGCCGGTGGATCAGGTTGCCATGCTTGCCGATCCAGCCGAGCCCGGCCTCCTCCGCCCACGCCTTGTCCATCAGCGGGGCACTGTCCACACAGGCCCGCCATCGCACATCCGGGGCCTGCTGCTCCAGCCAGCGACCGAGTCGGCGCAGGCGGCCATCGATCAGCCGGTGGTAGTCGCGCCCCCAGCCGTAGCGGGCCACCTTCAGCGACTGAGGGGCTCGATCGGCTGCCACGTAGTAGTTGAGACCCACGGCCATCAGGCTGCGCGCCCCCGGCAGCAGCTGATCCACCGCTCGCCGACGCGGGTCGGCCATCCACGCCATCGGACCCTGATGGCCGGCGTCCAGCCAGCGCTCCAGGGCAGCCGTGCGCAAGCGCAGGCGCGCTCCGCCCGGAACGGCGGCGATGCCCACCGGGTCGAAGCCCAGGTCCCGGGCCTGCCGCTTGAGCGCATCACCCAGGCCCGCGAGGCTGGGCGTCTGCGCCGGTTGGGGTGTGGGGCCCGGCTGGGCGTCCTCTGCCATCGCCCGTACAGTGACGCCGTCTTCCCAGTCTGCTGGCACCCCCTGTGAGTTCTGCAACCACCGGCCGCCTGGCCCCCCTGCTGCGCTGGCTCGGACTCACCCTGGTGGTGTTGTTCGGCCTGCAGCTGCTGGTGTTGCTGGCCAGCTGGAACTGGGCCCTGGAGCCCTTTCGCCAGGTGGTGGTGGAGCGCCTCGTCGGCGATGCTCCGATGGCCCTGGTGGGGCTGTTGCTGATGCTGTTCGGTTTCAGGCTCGACCAGGTGGGTTCAGGCCGCACAGCCCTGCGCTGGGTGGTGGGCGTGGCCGCGGCCCTGCTCGCTCTGGCCATGGTTGCCTCGGTGCCGGTGTCGATCAGCTCCGCCAAGGTGTTCGCAGAGCAGGCCCAGCAGGCCGAGGCCGCCATCGCCCAGCAGGCCGGCCAGCTGGAGCAGCAGAAGCGCCAGGTGCAGGATCCGGCCTTCATCGACCAACTGATCGCCGACGCCGAGCGCCAGGGCCGCATTCCGGCCAATGCCAGCCGCGAGCTCAAGCAGCAGAAGGCCCGGGAGTTCATCGACAGCCAGATCAAGCCCCAGCTTGAGCGGGCTGAGCAACAGATCGGCCAGGCCCGCCTCGGCCGGGATCTGGCTGTTCAACAGCGCCGTTTCGGCGGTACCGGCCGGGCTGTGGTGCTGGCGGTCGCCTTTGTTCTGGTGGCCCTGGTGGCCCTGCTCTGAGGGCCGGCCCAGCGGGCGCCTGGCTAAGTTGCCTGCAGCGCACTGACGGCCGGATCTCCGGGTTTTCACTTGGTTCCATCCAGTCCCCGTCCCGACCAGCCCCTGGGCGAACGTCTCCAACAGGATCTCAAGAACGACCTGATCGCAGGTCTGCTGGTGGTGATTCCGCTTGCCACCACCATCTGGCTTGCCACCACGGTGAGCCGCTTCGTGCTGGCCTTTCTCACCTCGATCCCCAAGCAGTTCAATCCCTTCAACACCCTCAACCCGGTGCTGCAGGAGTTGATCAACCTGGGGGTTGGCCTGCTGGTGCCCCTGTTGGGGATCCTGTTGATCGGCCTGATGGCTCGCAACATCGTGGGCCGCTGGTTGCTGGAGTTCGGTGAGGGAACCCTGCTTCGTATTCCCCTGGCGGGATCGGTCTACAAGACCCTCAAGCAGTTGCTGGAAACCTTCCTGCAGGGCAGTTCCAGCAAGTTCCGTCGGGTGGTGCTGGTGGAGTATCCCCGCGAGGGGCTCTATGCCCTCGGGTTCGTCACCGGCGTGCTCGGCAGCTCCCTGCAGGTCGGCTTCGAGGAAACGATGCTGAGCGTCTTCATCCCCACCGCCCCCAATCCCACCACCGGCTGGTACGCCGTGGTTCCCGAGCGCTCGGTGAAGGATCTGGACCTCTCGGTGGAAGATGCTTTCCGCACCATCATCTCCGCCGGCATCGTCAATCCCGACGAGCGCCCAGCCCCATCCAACCGCAGCTTCTCCAGCCTGCTGGCCCAGCTGCGGGCTCCCCAACTCTCCTGATGCAGAGCCGCACCCTCTCCCGTGAACTGGCCCTGCTGATGCTCGGTCAGGTCAGTGATCGCGCCCGCGACGCAGCCCAGGCACCCGGTGCCGACACAGCCCTGGAAACCCTGCTCCACCAGGCTCTGGCCAGCCTCAGCCAACATGTGCGGGAGGCGCTCGATCGCTCTGCCGCCGACCTGCAGACCGCTGAGCAGCATCTGCTTGACAGCGAACTCCAGGAGGCCGGTGCCGAACAGCTGCCCCGGGTGCGCCAGCACCTGCGCGATGGGCTGGTCGCCGCTGAGATGGCCCTGAACCGCCTGTCCGCCAGCCTGGAGTTGCCCCGGCTGCTGCTGCTGGCCGACCAGGAGGAGGTGCGCCGCCAGGCCCTGGAGCGTGCCAGGGCAGTGCTGCGCCAGCGCCCGGTGATCGACCAGCAGCTCGATGGCGTGATGGAGGGGTGGCGTCTCACCCGCCTGCCCCGCATCGACCGCGACATCCTGCGGCTGGCGGTGGTCGATCTGCGCGACTTTGGCACCCCCGCACCCGTGGCCTGCAATGAGGCGGTGGAGCTGGCCAACCGCTACAGCGATGAGCAGGGCCGCCGCATGATCAACGGTGTTCTGCGCCGCTTCACCACGGCGTCAGCGCCGCAGGCCTGATGGTGTTCGACTGGTTCAAACGAGCGGCCGCTCCCACTGCGGCCAGCGGATCGGAGTCCGCCGAGGTGCCGCCCGCCGAGGCGGGTCAGCCGCCGGTGGGCGCGGATCAGGCGCAGCCATCCCCACCCACATCTGATCAGTCCACCGTTCCGGCTGGCCCATCCACGCCGGCTGGCCCATCCCCAGGCATCGATGCGGACGCCCTGGCCTGGGCCCGAGAGGCCTATGCCCGTCTCAAGGCCCAGCAGGAGGCGGCCAGCCCTGCCGCTGCCCCCCCGGCGGCTGTGGTCGTTGAGCCGCAGGCTCCTGCTCTCGTCGAGCCCATCCCCCCGGCCGCCTCCGCGCTCGCTGAGACCCCCACCGCTGCAGAGACCCTCCCTGCAGAACCCGCTCCAGAGACAGCTCCGGCCCGTGGCCTGTCGCTGCTGGAGCAGGCGGCTGCCCAGCGCGCCGAGCGCCAGCAGGCCCTGGTGGTGGAGCCATCTCCGGTTCCCCCGGCACCCCTCCAGCCTGCCTCTGGCCCCTCCATCATTCCCCTGGACCCGGCGGTTCCGGCCAGCGATGCCGCCGAGCCCAGCCTGGGCGCCTTCGACGACACCTTCACCTGGAGTGCCGAGGTGTTGGCGGCCCAGGGCAGGCGGGCCGATCAGATTTCCCTGGAGGAGATCGATTGGCTGGGCCGCCTCCGCCAGGGACTCGAGAAGACGCGCCGCGGTTTTGTCACCCAGCTGCTCGACAGCCTGGGCGACGATCCCCTCACCCCGGAGGTGCTCGACGACCTCGAGTCGACCCTGCTGCGCGCCGATGTGGGCGTGATGGCCACCGACCAGGTGCTCGACGCGCTGCGCCAGCGCCTCAACCAGGAGGTGGTGGACCCCTCCGAGGGCATCCGCTTCCTCAAGGAACAGCTGCGTTCCATCCTCGAGGCCCCGATCGCACGCAGCGGCGTTCCCCTGCTGGCCCCCCAGAGGGGTCGTCTCAACGTGTGGCTGATGGTGGGGGTGAACGGCGTCGGCAAGACGACCACCCTGGGCAAGCTGGCCAATCTGGCCGTGCGCAGCGGTTACAGCTGTCTGATCGCCGCGGCCGACACCTTCCGGGCTGCGGCCGTGCAGCAGGTGCAGGTGTGGGGTGAGCGCAGCGGGGTGCCCGTGATCGCCAACCCCAGCGCCAATGCCGATCCCGCAGCGGTGGTCTACGACGCCATCGGAGCTGCCCAGGCCCACGGCACGGAGCTGGTGCTGGTGGACACCGCTGGCCGCCTGCAGACCAAGCACAACCTGATGGAGGAGCTGGCCAAGGTGCGGCGGATCGTCGACAAGCTGGCTCCCGACGCGGCAGTGGAATCGCTGCTGGTGCTGGATGCCAGCCAGGGACAGAACGGGCTTCGGCAAGCCATGGCCTTTGCCAGTGCCGCCGGGCTCACCGGTGTGGTGGTGACCAAGCTCGATGGCAGTGCCCGTGGCGGCGTGGCCCTGGCGGTGGCCTCTGAGGCGGGTCTGCCGATCCGGTTCATCGGTGCCGGGGAGGGGATCCGCGATCTGCGGCCGTTCAACAGCTTTGAGTTCGTGGAGGCGCTGCTGGCCAGCTGAAGCCCGCTATCTTGCGGGCTCCCAGCGGCTGCGCGGTGAGCCAGACGCCGCCCTCCAGCTCTCCAGCTTCCCAGCAGCAGCTGCCCCTGGATGGCCCGGTGCTGCGCTCCGCGGCGGAATCGCTGCGCCAGCTGATGGACAGCCTCAGCCGTGAGCAGCGCCGCAACCAGGAATTGCTGGCCTCCCTGGCCTTTGCCCTGCGCAGTTTCACCAACCTGGGACGCTTCCTGGAGCTGGTGCCCCTGGTGGCGCGTCGACTCGTGGAGGCCGATGGTGCCCTGGTGCTGCCGCTGCACGAGGACGGGCGGCTGTGGCGGGAGCAGCTGCAGGGGTTGCCCCCGGGGCGTTGCAGCGAAGTGCTGCGCCAGCTGGCCATGGCCTCCGACAGTGAGCTGCTGGCACTCCAGGGTGAGGCGGCGCGGGCCGCCTGGCTGGATCAGCGGGTGGCCCGGGTGCTCGGCAAGGTCCAGCTCTTCGCCACGTCGGTGGTGACCCGCACCGCGGTGCGGGGTCGCCTCTATGTGTTCTGTGAGCGCGATGGCTACTGCTGGAGTGAGATCCATCGCCGCCATCTGCAGGTGGTGGCCGATCTCACCGCCCTGGCCCTGGAAAACGATGGCTTGCAGCAGGCCCTGCGGCGCCACGAGCGGCTTGACCGCCAGCTCAGCATCGGCGCTGAGATCCAGGCCCAGTTGCTGCCCGATCGCTGCCCGGTGATCGAGGGGGTGGAGCTGGCGGCCCGCTGCCGACCCGCCTACGAGGTGGGAGGCGACTACTACGACTTCATCCCCACCCAGCCCAACCTGCAGGGCCGCCTTCTGGAGCAGGCGCGCTGGGCCCTGGTGATGGGGGATGTGATGGGTAAGGGGGTGCCGGCCGGTCTGCTGATGACCTTGTTGCGGGGCATGCTGCGGGCCGAGGTGCTGAGCGGCCACGGCCCCGATCGCATCCTCCAGGACCTCAACCAGCTGGCCCAGCAGGACCTGGCCCAGTCCCACCGGTTTGTCACCCTCTTTTATTCCGACTACGAACCCCACTCCCGGCGGCTGCGCTTCGCCAATGCCGCCCACAACCCTCCCCTGCTCTGGCGGCGACGCCTCAATCAGATCGAACTTCTGGACGCGCCCGGCCCGTTGATCGGCCTGCAGAGTCAGGCCCGGTACGGGGTCTGCGACACCGTGCTCGATCCCGGAGACGTGGTGCTCTATTACACCGATGGGGTCACCGAGGCCAGCGGTTTCAGCGGTGATCGCTTTGATCAGGAACGCCTGCAGCGCAGTTTTCACAGTGCCTGCCGATCGGGTGAGGGAGCCCAGGGCATCCTCGATCACCTCTTTGCCCGGCTGGATCGCTTTGTCGGGGTCGACCGCCAGCTGGAGGATGACGCCTCCATGGTGGTGCTCAAGCTGCGCGATGAGGTGACGCTGCCCTTCCTGCCAAGCTGAGGGGTCGCCCTGCCCCGCTGCCTGCACTCCAGCCCATGGCCGTTGAGTCTGCGTCGTCCACCTGGAGCAACCGTTTTGAGCAGGGGCTCCATCCGGCCATCGAGCGTTTCAACGCCTCCATTGGCTTCGATATCGCCCTGCTGGAGGACGATCTGGATGGCTCCATCGCCCATGCCCGCATGCTGGGCGGCTGCGGGGTGATCAGCGCAGCTGAGGCCGAGCAGCTGATCGGCGGGCTGGAGCTGGTGCGTGCCGAGGCAGCCCGGGGGGAGTTCAACCCCGGCCTGGAGGCCGAGGACGTGCACTTCGCGGTGGAGCGGCGCCTGATTGAGCTGCTGGGACCCCTCGGTAAGAAGCTGCACACCGGCCGCTCCCGCAACGACCAGGTGGGGACCGATCTCCGCCTGTGGCTGCGTCGCCAGATCGATGCCATCGATGCTGCCTTGCTGCGTTTCCAGCGGGCCCTGCTGGTGCAGGCTGAGCGCCATGCGGACGTGTTGATTCCCGGTTACACCCATCTGCAGCGGGCCCAGCCCCTCTGCCTGGCGCACCATCTGCTCGCTTACATCGAGATGGCGGAGCGCGATCGCCAGCGCCTGGCGGATGTGCGCCGGCGCGTCAACATCTGTCCCCTCGGTGCCGCGGCCCTGGCTGGCACGCCCGTGCCGATCGATCGCCGCGCCACGGCAGCGGAGCTCGGCTTTGAGGCGATCTATGCCAACAGCCTCGACGCCGTGAGCGATCGGGATTTCGCCGTCGAATTCATGGCGGCAGGTTCGCTGGTGCTGGCGCACCTCAGCCGGTTGAGTGAGGAAGTGATTCTCTGGGCCAGCGAGGAGTTCGGCTTTGTGGGTCTCACCGACCGCTGTGCCACCGGCAGCAGCCTGATGCCCCAGAAGAAGAATCCCGATGTGCCCGAACTGGTGCGCGGCAAGAGCGGCCGGGTGTTCGGGCACCTGCAGGGCCTGCTGGTGATGATCAAGGGTCTTCCTCTGGCCTACAACAAGGATTTCCAGGAAGATAAGGAGGCCCTGTTTGACGGGGTCAGGACAGTGCTGGATTGCCTGGAGGCGATGGCGATCCTGTTTGAGGAGGGTCTGGAGTTCCGGCCCCGGCGGCTGGAGGCGGCCGTTGGTTCCGATTTCGCCAATGCCACTGATGTGGCCGACTATCTGGTGGCCCGGGGAGTGCCCTTCCGGGAGGCCTACCAGCTGGTGGGTGGTCTGGTGAAAACCTGCCTCAGCGAGGGCATCCTGCTGCGTCAGTTGCCGCTGGAGCGGTGGCAGCAGCTTCATCCTGCCTTCGAGGTCGACATCTTCGCTGCGATTGAGCCGCGCCAGGTGGTGGCGGCCCGCCGCAGTGAGGGCGGCACGGGCTTTGAACAGGTGGGGCTGCAGCTGCGGCTGCACCGTTCCCGTCTGGGCAGTTGAGTGCGGCGCACCTAGGCTGATCGGGTTAGGGCCTGAGGGGCCCTGTTTTCTGTGTCGTGAGCATTTTTGTCGGCAACCTCCCCTTCCGGGCCGAGAAGGAAGACGTGAGCGAACTGTTCACCCCCTATGGCGAGGTGGTGAACTGTGCCCTGCCCCTGGAGCGGGACACCGGTCGCAAGCGTGGCTTCGCCTTTGTGGAGATGGCCGATGAGGAGAGTGAGAGTCGCGCCATCGACGGCCTGCAGGGGGCTGAGCTGATGGGACGTCCTCTGCGCATCAACAAGGCTGAGCCCCGTCCTGCTGGCGGTGGTGGTGGTGGCGGTCCCCGCCGCGGCGGCTACGGCGGTGGTGGCGGGTATGGCGGCGGCGGCTACGGCGCTGGTGGTTCCGGTGGTGGCTACGGCGGCGGCAGTTACGGCGGCGGTGAGCGGGGCTCGGGCACCCGCGGCTGGGAAGACCGCAGTGGCGGTGAAGGCGGCGATGCCTTCGGGGCCGGTCGGACCCGCCGCCGTCGCAGTGGGGGCGGCGATGAGACCTTCCCGTTTCAGTAGCCCCGCTCCTCCAGCTGGGCGGCGGCCCGCTCCAGTACCTCCGGGCCCGCCTGGCGATCGCCGGCGGCCTGGGTGAGCTGATGGCGCCAGTGGCGGGCGCCGCTCACCCCTTCCACCAGGTGCACCAGATGGCGGGCGATGGGCCAGAGCCGCTCACCCCTGCTGCGCCAGCGTTCGGCATAGGGCACAAGGCCCCGCAGCACCGCGGAGGCCTGCACGGTCTCAGCCGCTGTGGTGTCGCCAAACAGCTGCCGGTCCAGCCCGCTCCACCGCAGTGGGTGTTCGTAGACGGCCCGCCCCACCATGGCGCCATCGAGGCCCGGCCCCGCGGGGCTGGCCTGCAGCTGTTCCAGGCAAGCCGGGAGCGTCTGCAGACCGCCGTTGAGTTCGATCACCAGGGCCGGACGATCGGCCTTGAGCTGGTGCACCAGCTCGTAGCGCAGGGGCGGGATCGTGCGGTTCTGCTTGGGGTCGAGCCCCGCCAGCCAGGCCTTGCGCGCATGCACCGCGAAGCGCCTGCAGCCGGCGGCAGCCACCGTGTCCACGAAGGCCAGCAGCTCGGCATAGGAATCGCGCTCGTCGATGCCGATCCGGTGTTTCACGGTCACCGGCAGGGTGCTGGCGGACGCCATGGCGTCCACGCAACGGGCCACCTGCCCGGGATCAGCCATCAGGCAGGCCCCGAAGCGGCCTTTCTGCACTTTCTCGCTGGGACAGCCCACGTTGAGGTTGATTTCGTCGTACCCCCAGTCGGCAGCCACCTGGGCGGCTTCCGCCAGCAGGGCGGGATCGTCGCCGCCCACCTGCAGGGCCAGGGGCCCCTCGCTCGTCTCGAAACCGATCAGCCGTTCCAGGCGCCCGCCCGGCTCGCTGGCGCCCGGCTGGCGGCGGGCATGGTGAAGCGCCTGGGCCACCACCATCTCCGTGTAGAGAAGACTGTGACGGCTGATCTGCCGCATCAACACCCGGAAGTGTCGGTCGGTGTAGTCGAGCATCGGCGCCACACTGAAACGGTGGGGCGGCCTCAAGGCCCTTGGCTCCCGATCGGCGTTCTGCTCCATCCCCCCATGCTGCCCAGTGATGCTCCCTGAACGGGTTTCCGTGCTGGTGGCCGGCGGCGGTCCGGCCGGTTTCATGGCAGCCATCGCTGCGGCCGAGGCCGGGGCCCGTGCTGTGCACATCGTTGAAGCCACCCCAGAGCCCCTGCACAAGGTGCTGATCAGTGGCGGCGGGCGCTGCAATGTGACCCATGCCTGCTGGGACCCCCGTGCCCTGGTGGCCCATTACCCCCGCGGCAGCCGCGCCCTGCGCGGCCCCTTTTCCCGCTTTGCCAGCGGCGACGCGGTCGCCTGGTTCGACGCCCATGGCCTTGAGCTGGTGGAGGAGCCGGACGGCCGCCTGTTCCCCCGTGCCAACCGCTCCAGCGCCGTGGTGCAGACCCTGCGCCAGGCGGCCGCGGCGGCGGGCGTCACCGTCCATTGCGGTGTGGCGCTCAAGCGGGCCCAGACCCTCGAGACCGGAGGCTTTGCGCTGGAGTGGCGCCAGGGTTCAGCCCAGGTCAACGGTTCGGGCCACCGCCGCCTGCAGGTCGATCGCCTGGTGCTCGCCACCGGCAGTCACCCGAGCGGGCGCCAGCTGGCCGCCGGGCTGGGTCATGGCCTGGTGCCGCCGGTCCCCTCGCTGTTCACCCTGGCCCTCGCCCAGGATCCGCTCACGGCATTGGCCGGCCTGGTGGTCGATCCGGTGGAGCTGGAGCTGCTTCTCCCCGGCGGGGAGCGCCTGCGCCAGCGGGGGCCTGTGCTGATCACCCATTGGGGGCTGAGTGGTCCGGCCTGCCTGCGGCTCACCGCGTTTGCGGCCCGGGAGCTGCGTGCCTGCGGCTACAGGGCCGGGCTGCGCATCAACTGGACGGCCGGGCTGCCCCCCGCGGAGCTGGAGCGTCGCCTGGATGCCTGCCGGCAGGATCAGGCCAGGCGTCAGCTGGGCAGCTGGCGGCCCTGGTCGGAGCTCAGTCGCCGCCTCTGGGGGCACCTGCTGCAGCGCTGCGGCATCCCGGCTGAGCAACGCTGGGCCGATCTGAGCAAACGCCAGCGCCAGGCCCTGCTGACGGCCCTGGGCCGCAGCGAGCACCAGGTGGGTGGCCGCGGCCCCTTCGGCGAGGAGTTTGTGACCGCTGGCGGGGTGCCCCTGGGGGAGGTGAATCTGACGACGATGGAGAGCCGAGTGCAGCCTGGTTTGTATCTGGTGGGGGAGCTTTTGGATGTGGATGGTCTGACCGGTGG
>JBEDAU010000165.1:0-2740 GCA_041177605.1 Cyanobacteriota bacterium
CGACCGGCGCGTGGCCGCCTGGGCCGGGCGGCACGGCATCCCCTGGCAGGAGACGCCCCAGTTCGGCGTGGTGCGGCGTCTGGCCAGCCGCGACGGCTGGGCCCGCCGCTGGCAGGAGCGCATGGCGGAGCCGCAGGCGCCGGCTCCTGAGGCCCTGGTGCCGCTGCTGGCCGTGGAGCCCGGCCCCATCCCCACGGCCCACCAGCTGGGGTTGGCCGCCGATCCCTGCCCCCAGCGCCAGCCCGGCGGGCGCCGCGAGGCCCTGGCCCTGCTGCGGAGTTTTCTGGCCGAGCGCGGCCGCGCCTACCACCGCGAGCTCTCCAGCCCGCTCACGGCCTTCCGCAGCTGCTCCCGCCTCTCGCCCCACCTGGCCTGGGGGACCCTGTCGCTGCGGGAGGTGGTGCAGGCCAGCCGGGCCGGGCGCCCGGCGCCCCTGGCGCGCCGCGCCTTTGTGGAGCGGCTGCACTGGCACTGCCACTTCATCCAGAAGCTGGAGAGCCAGCCGGACCTGGAATTCCGCGAGCTGCACCCGCTCACCGCCGGCCTGCGCGACGGCGAGGCCGATTGGCTGGAGTGCCCCCAGGCCGAGCGCCTGGCCGCCTGGAGCGCCGGGCGCACGGGCCTGCCGTTTGTGGATGCCTGCATGCGCGCCCTGATCGCCACGGGCTGGATCAACTTCCGCATGCGGGCGATGTTGCTGTCGGTGGCCAGCTACCACCTGTGGTTGCCCTGGCGCCTCAGTGGCCTGGTGCTGGCCCGCCGCTTCGTCGACTACGAGCCCGGCATCCATTGGTGCCAGTGCCAGATGCAGTCGGGCACCACCGGCATCAACACGATCCGGGTGTACAACCCGATCAAGCAGGGCATCGACCACGACCCTGAAGGCCGCTTCATCCGCCACTGGCTGCCGGAGCTGGCCCCCCTGCCGGCTGCCCTGGTGCACGAGCCCTGGAAGCTGGATCCGATGCAGCAGGAGCTGCTCGGCTGGCGGCTGGGCGCGCACTACCCCGCCCCGATCGTGGATCCGGCGGCCGCTGCCCGCGCGGCCCGCGACCGTCTCCACGGCCGCCGCCAGGAGGAGGGCTTTGGCCCCCTGGCCGATGCCATCCAGCAGCGCCATGGCTCCCGCCGCTCCGGATTGGCTCCTTCCGCTGGCCACCCCCGCGCTGCCCGGCGGCGTCAGGGTCGATTGGCGTCGCCCGACGCCGACGACACCCAGCTGCTGTTGGATCTGGGTTGAGGCGTCAGCTGCCGCCGCTCACCAGCCAGGGATCGAGGAAGGCCAGCGGCCGGTTCATCGTGGCGGAGAAGCCGAGGATGCCCCGGTCGCGGTGCTCGTAGAGCAGGCGGTCGTCGCCGTCGAGCAGGAACGTGCCGCCCCGCTGGCAGAGGAAGTCGTCGCGGGGCACGTAGGTGCGCCAGTGGCCGAGCACCTCGCCCATGTTGCGCAGCCGGATCGTGGCCAGCTCAAATGGTCTCTGGAAGCCGCTGCCGCCGGCCCGCCGGAACAGCGAGCCGCGGATCGGCGGCAGCGGGGCGGCGGTGATGGTGGCGTTGTCGGCGATCCGCTGGGGAGCGCTGCGGTCGCCGGTGTAGCCGCGCAGCACCTCGGCCAGGGTGCCGGGGGAGCCGATGCCGGCGCACATCAGCAACAGGTTGGGCCAGGGTCCGCCGAATCTCTCCAGCCCCGCACTCAGCCCCAGCGCCCGGTGCAGCTGGGCGTCGGCTTCCACCTGCAGCCGATCGCGGCGGAAACCGGTGAAGGCGCAGAAGCGGTCGGCGCCGGCCCGATCGCCGATGCCGATCGCCAGCACGGCGATCCCGGCCCGCTCCAGCTCGGGCATGGCCTCGGCCAGCAGCTGGGCGTACTCCAGGCTGTCGAAATCACCGAGCTGGGGCCAGAGCAGCACCAGCCGCCGTCGGCCCCGCTCCATCCCCGCGATGCCCTCGATCCGCTCGAGCAGGGCGGCCGGTGCAGGAGCAGGGGCGGAGGCGGCCATGGCTGGGGCGCAATCGCCGCCATGCTGCTGCAGCCGCGCCAGAGTTGGTGAATGCAGCACGGCAACTGGTTTGTGGCCCTGGTGGTTGCCGGAGCAGGCCGGGCTCGATGGCCTCCTGCCCAGCCTGCCACCGGGCCTGCGGCGCTTCCAGCCGGCCGATCGCCATCTCACCGTTGCCTTCCTGGGCGCCCGGCGATGGCCGCTCAGAGGCTGGCGGCGGTGAGGTCTTCGCTATGCCGCCAGAGGCGCTGGCGCAGATCGGGGTCTCGGGCGGCCGGCGCCACCGGGGCCGGCGTTGGCCAGCCGCGCAGGCCGCCGAGCTGATCGGGGCCGTAGTGACCAGCTGGGGCGGCCTCGGGCGCCGTGGCGGCATACAGCTGGGGCAGCGCTCCCATCGCGGCGCTCTGGAACAGGGGCCCCATCAGGCGGTAAGCCAGCGGTTCGAACCACGAGCCGCTGGCGGCCACAGAGGCCGGCTGCAGATTGGTGCGCGCCAAGCCCGGATGGGCAGCCAGCGACAGCACCGCATCGCCCTGGCTGCGCAGGCGCTGCTGCAGCTCCAGGGCAAACATCACATTGGCCAGCTTGCTCTGGCCGTAGGCCGCCCAGCGGTCGTAGCGCCGCTCCCCCTGCAGGTCGTCGAAGCGGATGCGGCCGAAGTACTGGGCCCCGGATGTCACCGTCACCACCCGGCTGTCGGGCCGGCCCCGCAGCAGTGGCAGCAGGGCGAGGGTGAGCGC
>JBEDAU010000166.1:0-7810 GCA_041177605.1 Cyanobacteriota bacterium
GCTTTTTGGCCAGGTGGCAGTTGGCGCAGACGATCTTGCCGGTGGCTTCGCGCGGGCTGGCGTAGTTCTGCTGGGCGTAGAAGGGATAGGCCCAGCTCGGGGTGGCGCCGGCGACCAGGACGGCCAGGCTGAGAAGGCAGCCGAGGAGAGCGGGGAAGAAACGACGCATGACGGGAGGTGGATCGGCGATGGTGGCAGCGGGAGGGGAGGGGATCAGGCCCACCAGGCCTTTTCGCCGGTACGGAAGTCGGTTTCCGTCCACTGGCTCAGGAACACGTTGTCGTTCTCGACACTGACGTGGGCCAGGGCCAGGGAGAGAGGGGCGGGGCCGCGAACCACCTTGCCGGTGGCGTCGTACTGGGAGCCGTGGCAGGGGCACATGAACTTGTTGGCGCCGCTGTTCCAGGGCACCACGCAGCCCAGGTGGGTGCAGATGGCGTTGATGCCGTAGCTGCCGATGGCGTCGGGGCCCTCCACCACCAGGTAGGTGGGATCACCCTTGAGACCCTGCACCAGGCTGCGGTCGCCCTCTTTGTGGGTGCTCAGCCAGCCGGTGGCGGTCACGGCGTTGCCGGCCGCATCCTTGGCGGTGGTGCCACCGCCGCTGCCGGCGGCCTTCGGGGGGATGAAGTAGTTGACCACCGGGTACAGGGCACCCAGGGCCACGCCGGTCACCGAGCCGAAGGTCAGCAGATTCATGAACTGCCGACGACCCATTCCGGGCACGTCACCACTGGGGGCGCTCGCGGGCATCTGGGTCATGTAGACGTGCCGGGACAACGTGGCGGCCACATTAAGGCCTGCCCTCCCCGCGGCGGGAGCGGCCGCTGGCCGGCGGCGGCGGGCCTGCAACATGCTGTTGTGGATCCCTGTTGTGGATGGCCGGTGTCTGGCGTGGCTTCACCCCTCACGGCCGCCGAGCTGCTGGCCCTGCTGCGCCAGCGCTGGCGCGCCTCCTACGACCTGCAGCTGGTGCAGCGCCGCGGCCGGCTCTACCTGCAGGTGATGTGGGCCTACCTGGAGCAACAGTCGTTCCCGCTCACGCCCCAGGAATACGGTGAGCGGCTGGAGCAGCTGGCCGGGGCCCTCAACGATCTGGGCGTGGCCGAGCCGGTGCGCCAGTGGCTGGCCACCACCACCGATAAGCCCCGCCTCGGCAAGGCCCTCACCCTGCCACTGGAGGTGCCCAGTCAGCGGCTCAGCGAATTTCTGCTCTGAGCCCCCGGCCGCTCGGCCGGCCCGGCCGGCCCCGCTCAGCTCCGCAGCCGCTCGCTGAGGGCCACCAGGCCCACGCCGCTGAGGAAGAGGGCCGTGATTGCGCCGGTGAGCAGCAGCATCGTGATCGGGTCGGTGGAGGGGGTGAGCACGGCCCCTGCCAGGGCGGCCGCCAGCACCACCCAGCGCCAGCCGGCCAGCATCGTGCGGGCCCGCACCAGCCCCAGGGCCCCCAGCAGCAGCTGCAGCACCGGCAGCTGGAAGGCCAGGCCGGTGGCCAGCATCAGCAGCAGCACGAAGTCGAGGTAGCGCTCGATCGACCAGCTCGGCTCCACCACATCGGCGCCATAGCTCACCAGAAACTTCAGCGCCGCCGGCACCAGGGCCCACCAGGCGAAGGCCAGGCCGGCGGCGAACAGCACCGCCGACCCCGCCACCGCCGGCGCCACCAGCCGCCGTTCCCGCCGGGTGAGGCCGGGCAGCACGAAGGCCAGTCCCTCGTAGAGCACGTAGGGCAGGGCCAGGCTGAGGCCGGCGTAGCCCGCCACCTTCAGCGACACGAACAGGAACTCCCCGGGCGCCAGCTGCAGGAAGCGGATGCCCGTGGCGGGCAGCTCCAGCAGCCGCACCAGCGGCTTCACCGCCAGCAGGCAGCCGGCGGCGGCCACCACCACCGCCAGCAGGCTGCGCAGCACCCGGCGGCGCAGCTCCTCCAGATGGTCGACCAGGGTCATCTCCACCTCGCCGGGGAAGGCATCGAGGCCGGCCTGGCCTGGTCTGGTCTGGTCTGGTCTGGTTGGGGGGACGGCGCTGCTCACCCGGATCGGTGGTGGCGGCGGCGCCAGGGGTGTGGGGTCGCCGGAGCTGTCGGCCATCAGCGCGCCTCCTCCGGCCGCGGTGCCAGCAGGGTAAGGGCTCGTTCCGGTTCGCCCCACACCACCTCGCCGCCGCGGTGCCGCACCGTGCCGGGGGCGCTGCCGGGAATCCGCTGCAGGTCGGCCGTGGGCACCATCACCACCGGCACCCGCCGGTTGGCCCGGCCGCGGCTGAAGTGGGCCGCCAGGTCGGCGGCGGCCTGCAGGTCGGCGTCGCCGGCCACGGCCTCCGAGCTCTTCAGCACCACGTGGCTGCCGGGCAGTTCCTGGGCGTGGAACCAGAGGTCGCCGCGACGGGCCTGGCGGAAGGCGATCCACTCGTTCTGGCGGTGGTTGCGGCCCACCTGCAGTGCCAGGCCCCCCGGGCTACGCAGCTCCAGCGGCCAGGGCTGGCCGGCGCCGCCGGCGGCCGTCTGGGCCGCCTGGCGGCGGGCCCTGCGGTTGCCGCCGCGCTGGCCGACCAGCTGGTCGACTTCGGCGGCCAGGGCCTCGATCGCCTCCAGGCTGCCGGGCTCATCCGGGTCGATCTGCTCGAGGTAGGTGAGGCTGGCCTCCAGGGCCCCCAGCCGCCGCTGGTGCTCCTCCAGCCGCGGGGTGATGGCGGCCACCGAGCGCCGCAGCTTGCGGGCCTGGCGGTAGAGGGCCTGGGCCTGGTCGATGCAGTCGCGGCTCGGCTGCAGCTGGCTCAGCAGGGCATCGGCCTGCTGCTGCAGCTGGCTGCTCTCCGGCACCCGATCCAGCAGCCGCTGCTGCTCCGCCGCCTTGTGGCTCTCCCGGTCGGTCGCCTGGGCGAGCTGGTGCCGCAGCTGCTGGCGCCGCTGGTCGAGCTGCCGCTGGCCGAGCTGGCGGCGGTAGTACGCCGCCAGGGCGCTGTTGAGGGGCAGCTCCGCCGGGGCCGGCGGCGGTTCGGCAGCGGCGCCGCCTTCACCGGCCTGCCAGCAGCGGTAGCCGCTGGGCTCCGCCTGCCAGCTGTAGCGGCCGGCCTCGATCGCCTCCAGCCAGGTCTGCCAGCGGCTCCAGAGCTGCTGCCACTGCTCGGGTGTGAGGCTGTCGACCGGCTGCTGCAGCCACGCCGCCGGCACCAGCTGGCGTGCCAGGGCCGGGCTGATGCCCTGGTAGGCGTCGCGCAGGGCCCGCTCCAGTGGCAGGGGTAGCAGCTGCAGGCGACGGCGCCAGCGCTCCTGCGGCTCGGCCAGGCTGGGGGGCTCGCCGCCCAGCGGCGGCGGCGGCTGGTAGGGATCGCCGGTGCCGATCGGCCGCAGGCGCGACTGGTGGCCCTTCACCTGCCGGCCGAGGGCGATCACCGAGCCCCCGGGGCCATCGAGCAGGAAGAGGTTGCTGTGGCGCCCCATCAGTTCCAGCACCAGCTGGCGCTCGACCTCCGCTCCCGGCCGCCGCGCGAAGTTCAGCCGCACCACCCGCTCCCAGCCGGGCTGCTCCAGCTCCACCAGGGCCAGACCGCGCAGGCCGTGCTGGAGCTGCTGGGCCAGGGTGCTGCCATCGCCCTGCCGGGGGGGCGGCGCGATCGCGTGGCAGCGCGCCGCCTCCGCCTGCCAGCTGAGCTCCAGCCACCGCACCCCGCCCAGGGTGCGCAGCCCCAGCTGCAGGGTGTGGGGGTCGCTCTGCTGGGCCTTCTCAAACCGGCTCGGCAGCAGCAGGGGCCGCCATTCCGCCAGCACCGCCTTGAGGCTGGTCACATCCATCGGCTGGAGGGCCATGGCCGCTGCCGGGGAGCACCGCACTGGCCCCTACTCTGCAGCCCAGCCCCTGCCGCCGCGATGGCCCGCCTCACCGTGATCACCGGCCCCAGCGGGGTGGGCAAGGGCACGCTGGTGGGCCAGCTGCTGCAGCGCCATCCCCGCATCTGGCTATCGGTGTCGGCCACCACCCGGGCACCAAGGGCCGGCGAGGTGGAGGGGCAGAGCTACTTCTTCCTCAGCCGCGAGCGCTTCGAGCGGCAGGTGGCCGAGGGGGGCTTCCTGGAGTGGGCCGAGTTTGCCGGCAACCTCTACGGCACACCCCGGGCGCCCGTGGAGGCCCAGCTGGCCGAGGGGCGGCCGGTGCTGCTCGAAATCGAACTGGAGGGGGCGCGGCAGGTGCGCCGGAGCTTCCCGGCCGGCTATCAGCTGTTCATCAAGCCGCCCAGTTTCGCCGAGCTGGAGCGGCGGATCCGTGGTCGCGGCACCGACAGCGAGGAGGCCATCGCCCGGCGCCTGGAGCGGGCCCGGGTGGAGCTGGCGGCCGAGGCCGAATTCGACGCGGTGCTGGTCAATGGCGAGCTGCCGGCGGCCCTGGCCGAGCTGGAGCGGCTGATCGGCGTGACCGCCTGAGTGGCGCCGAGCCCCTGCCCGGTTCAGCTCAAGGTCATGAAAAAAGCGGCCCGTTGAGCCGCTCGGAGAGTGTTGCTTGGATTGGCCTGGCGCTGTCAGGCAGCCCAGTCACATGGGGTGGAACAGCAGGTCGGGGAAGAAACGGTTGAACTCGATCATGATCCCGGCGGTGATGGCAAACCAGATGGCCGAGAAAACCGGTGCGGTGGTGAGAAACTTTTTCATGAAAAACCAGTAGGGAAGAGGGAAAGGACGACGACTCAGCGGGGCGACACCGTGATCTTGTTGTCGGCCTCGGTGAGCTTCTTGCCGGTGAGTTCGCCGAAGGCGGCCAGGGGCCATGTGGCGGCGGCGATGGTGCTCTTGAGGGCCAGCGGCACGTCGATCTGGATTTCCTTCATGGTGGCGTCCTTGCTGCTGCGGATCGCCATCAGGTAAGTGCGGCCTGCCCAGCCAATGCAGCCGGCGATGTAGAGGAAGGCGATGCCGGGGATCATGAAGTCGCCGGCGTGGCTCCAGCGGCCGTCCACGATCAGGTGGGGCAGGCCGTCGGCACCGCACAGGGCCTGGCTGTACATCTCGAAGCGGGCCTTGGCCTGGTCGGTCTTGGCCGTGGCGGCGCGCTGCTGGAAGCGGGCGCTCTCGGAGCAGGGGGTGAGGCCTGCCACGGACCCATCAGCCTTGGCCACCGGGGCAAAGCCGAAGAGCAGGAAGGCTGAAAGCAGAATCGCAAAAAGTCGACGCATAACCAGGAAACGCTGTGCGAAGAAGCGCGGCGCGGGGCAGGATGTCACTCGCGGACAGTAGGTGAGACGAACCAGAGGCATGCCCACCGTTCTGGCGCTCGAAACAAGTTGTGACGAGTCGGCAGCGGCGATTGTGCGGGATCACACCGTGCTCGCCAGTGCCGTGGCTTCCCAGGTGGAGGAGCACGCCCGCTGGGGTGGGGTGGTGCCGGAAATCGCCTCCCGTCGCCACGTGGAGGCCCTGCCCGGGCTGATCGCCCAGGTGGTGGGCGAGAGCGGCCTGGCGCTGGACGCGCTCGATGGGGTGGCCGCCACGGCGGCCCCGGGGCTTAACGGCGCCCTGCTGGTGGCCTCGATCACCGGCCGCACCCTGGCCCGCCTGCACGGCAAGCCCTACCTCGGCATCCACCACCTGGAGGGCCACCTCTGCTCGGTGCGGCTGGGGGAGCCCCTGCCGCCGGGGCCCTACCTGGTGCTGCTGGTGAGCGGCGGCCACACGGAGCTGGTGCGGGTGGATGGCCCAGGCGCCTACCGGCGTCTGGGCCGCAGCCACGACGATGCCGCCGGCGAGGCCTTCGACAAGGTGGCCAGGCTGCTGGGGCTGGGTTATCCCGGTGGACCGGCGATCCAGGCGGCGGCCGCGGCGGGCGATCCGCATCGCTTTGCCCTGCCCAAGGGGCGGGTGTCGCGGCCCGAGGGGGGCTTCTATCCCTACGACTTCAGCTTCAGCGGCCTCAAGACCGCCATGCTGCGCCAGGTGCGTGCCCTGGAGCAGGAGCAGGCCGGCGGCGGGGCAGCACTGCCGGTGGCCGACCTGGCGGCCAGCTTCGAGCAGGTGGTGGCCGAGGTGCTGGTGGAGCGCAGCTGCCGCTGCGCCACCGACCAGGGCCTGGCCACCCTCGTGCTGGTGGGGGGAGTGGCGGCCAACCGCCGGCTGCGGGCGCTGCTGGAGGAGCGCTGCCGCCGCGATGGGCTGCAGTGGCGGGTGGCGCCGCTGGCCTACTGCACCGACAATGCCGCCATGATCGGCGTGGCGGCCTGCGAGCGGCTGGCGGCCGGGCAGGTCAGCCCCCTGGGGCTCGGCGTGGCGGCACGCTTGCCGCTCGAGCAGGCCGATCGGCTGTACGCAACAGAACCCTGCTTCTGAGCCGGCCTGGGGATCTGGGTTGTGCATCCGGGTTGGCGAGCGCCGAAACTGCCCAGCCCGCTCGCCCTAGATTCCGGCGACTGTTTCGCAGTGGCGGTGCCATGGGCCCCGATCCCCAGGAGCCTGGGAGCCAGCCGGCCGCCTCCGGTGAGCCGCAGGACACGCCTGTGACGAAGCCCGAGACGATGCCCGTGAGTTCCGAGGAACTCAACGCCTGGCGGCGGGGCTTCACCCCCCAGGCGGAGATCTGGAACGGCAGGCTGGCCATGCTCGGCCTGGCCGTGGGCCTCACCGTGCTGCTGATCGCCCGGCTGACCCACCACTCCTGAATCCGCCGCTGGCCTGGCGGCTTGCCGGGCAAAGCTCAGCTGCGGCCTCGCAGCGCCTGGGACAGTTCGTTCGGCTTGAGGCTCTGGGCAATGGCGTCGTCGGGGCTCACCCGGCCCGCCTCCACCAGCTTCAGCAGCGCCTGGTTGGCGGTCTGCATGCCGTCGAAGCCACTGCGGGCCATGATCTCCTCGATCTCCTCCAGTTCGCCCCGCTGGATGTAGTCCTTGCAGGCATCGGTGTTCACCAGGATGTCGTGGAAGGCGGCCCGCTTGCCGTCGGTGGTCTTCAGCAGCCCCTGGGCGATCACCCCCAGCAGGGTTTCGGATACAGCCCGGCGCACGCTGTCCTGCTCGTTGGGGGGGTACATGCCCAGCACCCGCTCCACGGTCTTCACGGCTGAATTGGTGTGGAGGGTGCCGAACACCAGGTGACCGGTCTGGGAGGCCTCGATCGCCGTGCCCAGGGTCTCCTGGTCGCGGATCTCGCCGATCAGGATCACGTCGGGGTCCTCCCGCAGGGCGGCCCGCAGGGCGTTGTGGAAGAGCTTGGTGTGCTGGCCCACCTCCCGGTGGCGAATCAGCGACTGGCGGCTCTCATGCACGAATTCCACCGGATCCTCGATCGTGAGGATGTGGCGGCTCATCGTCTTGTTGATCCAGTCGATCATCGCCGCCAGGGTGGTGCTCTTTCCCGAGCCGGTGGGGCCGGTGACCAGCACCATCCCCTTGGGCCGGGCGCACAGGTCCCGCAGCACCGGCGGCAGGTTGAGCTCCTCCAGGCTGGCGATCTTCTGGGGGATCAGCCGCAGCACCATGGCCGGTCCGCGGAAGGAGTCGAGCAGGTTGATCCGCACCCGCACGAAGGGAAAGGCGTGGGAGCCGTCGAACTCCTTGTCGCGCTGGAAGCCGTCGATCTGGGCCGGGCTCAGCATCTCCTTCAGCCAGCGCTGGAAGGTGGCGTTGTCGGTCACGGGCCAGCCGGTGCGCAGCATGTCGCCGCGGGCCCGATAGCGCGGCTCCTCCCCCACCCCCAGGTGCACGTCGGAGAAGTTGCGCTCGTGGGCGATCCGCACGATGCCCTCCAGGTTCGGCGGTTCGCCGCCGAGGTTGATCGGTGCTGCGGCGCTGGCGGGGGCTGGCCCAGGCGCCGGCGTGGCCGGGGCTGGGG
>JBEDAU010000167.1:0-5244 GCA_041177605.1 Cyanobacteriota bacterium
TCTATGCGGTGGGCAGCCGCAAGGAGATCCCCGGAATCCGCACCTACGTGTCGATCGACGGCGGCATGAGCGACAACCCCCGGCCGATCACCTACCAGTCCCAGTACACCGCCGTGCTGGCGGATCGCCCCGAGGCGGAGGCCACCGAGACCGTGACCCTCGCCGGCAAGCACTGCGAATCCGGTGACGTGCTGCTCAAGGACCTGGCCCTCCCCCCTGCCACCACCGGCGATGTGCTGGCGGTGTTCGCCACCGGTGCCTACAACGCCTCGATGGGCTCCAATTACAACCGCATCCCCAGGCCCGCGGCGGTGTTGGTCCATGAGGGGATGGCGGAGCTGGTGCAGCGCCGGGAGCAGCCCGAGGACCTCCTGCGCTACGACGTCCTCCCCGCCCGCTTCACCCGGTAACCTGACTCCGGGCACCGCCCGGCGGCACGACCCCAGCCCACGGTCGGCGCGAGCCGATGACGGCTGACCTTTTGTCGTGGACGGCGCCCGTTCCCACGCGCCCTCGGTCCCATCGATCTCCGCCCGATCCTCGATCTGCTGCTCGCCGTGGCCCTCGGGGTGCTGCTCCTGGGTGGCGTGCGCGAACCCCGCACCATCTGGCTGCTGCGGGGCTATCTCACCCTGGTCACCCTCGCCTGGCTGGTGCAGCGGTTTGCTGATCTGCCCCTCACCTCCAAGCTCATCGATGCCCTCGTGCTGGCCTGCAGCCTGGCTCTGGCGATCCTCTGGCAGGGGGAGCTGCGCCGGCTGATGGAGCTGCTGGGCACTGGCCGCCTGGGGGTGCTGTTCGGCAACCGCAGCCGCGACAAGCTGGCCTCCGGGGCTGTGGCGGTGCTCAGTGAGGCGGCCGGGCGGCTGTCCCAGGCCCGCCGCGGCGCCCTCATCGTGGTCGATCTGGGCAGCGACCTGCGCCCGGAGGATTTCCTCAATCCCGGCATCAGCCTCGACGCCCAGCTGTCGGTCGACCTGCTGCTCAACCTGTTCGCGGTGGATACCCCACTCCACGACGGGGCGGTGCTGGTCAAGGGCAAGCGGATCGTGGCGGCGGGGGTGATCCTGCCCCTGTCGCGTCAGGGGCTGAACCGGTACGGCACCCGCCACCTGGCGGCCCTGGGCATCACCGAGCGCTTTGACCGCTGCCTGGCGATCGTGGTGTCGGAGGAGACCGGCACCCTCTCGCTGGCCAGCCAGGGCAAGCTGGAGCGGCCGATCACCAGCAGCCGGCTGCACGATCTGCTCGGGGCGGCACTGGCCTTGCCCACTGGTCGTAGCGTGGCCAAAGACGCGCCGGAATCTCGCGCATGAGTCGCGCCCTGGCGACCAGCACCAGTCCCCAGAGCCATCCGCAACGGCAGCTGTTGCCGGCTGCGCTCGATCCCACGCGCCTGCCTCGGCACGTGGCCGTGATCATGGATGGAAACGGCCGCTGGGCCCAGCAGCGCAACCTGCCGCGGGTGATGGGGCACCGCCAGGGAGTGGAGGCCCTCAAGAGCACCCTGCGCCGCTGCAGCGACTGGGGCATCGGTGCGCTCACGGCCTATGCCTTCTCCACGGAAAACTGGAATCGCCCCGGGGAAGAGGTGAACTTTCTGATGGCCCTGTTCGAGCGGGTGCTCGAGCGGGAGCTGCAGGCCCTGGAGCGGGAGCAGGTGCGCATCCGTTTCCTGGGGGATCTGGCGCCCTTGCCGGAGCGGTTGCGCCAGTTGATCGGGGAGGCCACGGCCCGCACCGCCACCAACACCGGCATCCACTTCAATGTGTGCACCAACTACGGCGGCCGGGCGGAGCTGGTGCGGGCCGCCCGGCGCCTGGCCGAGCGCGTGGCCTGCGGTGAGCTCGACCCCGCTGGGATCGACGAGGCCTGCTTCGCCGCTGAGCTCCACACCGCCGGGGACCGGGACCCCGATCTGCTGATCCGCACCAGCGGCGAGCAGCGGATCAGCAACTTTCTGCTCTGGCAGCTGGCCTACGCCGAGCTGCACATCACCGAGGTGCTCTGGCCCGATTTCGACGAGGCGGCCCTGCTGCGCGCCCTGCTCGATTTCCAGGGTCGCCAGCGCCGCTTCGGCGGCGTGGACCCCCTCTCCTGAGGGGCTTCCCCCCCATCGGTATCCCTGCGCGGCCGCCGTTTCCGCCCCTGCCCTGTCTCCTGCTCCCTTGCCCGCCCAGCCCGTGACCTGCAGCCCTGCCACCGGCACCCCAGCGGATGTCGCCTCCGCTGTGCCCACCCGGCACGACTGGACCCGCGCCGAGATCCAGGAGCTGCTGGAGCTCCCTCTGATGGACCTGCTCTGGCGGGCCCAGGCGGTGCATCGCCTGGTCAATCCCGGCTATCGGGTGCAGCTGGCCTCGCTGCTGAGCGTCAAGACCGGCGGCTGCGAGGAGGACTGCGCCTACTGCCCCCAGTCGATGCACCACAGCAGCGATGTGGCCGGGCGGCCGGAGCTCGAGGTGGAGCCGGTGCTGGAGCGGGCGCGGGCGGCCCGCCAGGCCGGTGCCCATCGCTTCTGCATGGGCTGGGCCTGGCGCGAGATCCGCGACGGCGCGCCGTTCGAGGCGATGCTGCAGATGGTGCGCGGCGTGCGGGAGCTCGGGCTGGAGGCCTGCGTGACCGCCGGCATGCTCACCGACCGGCAGGCCGAAAGGCTGGCCGAGGCCGGCCTCACCGCCTACAACCACAACCTCGACACCAGCCCCGAGCACTACGAGCGGATCATCACCACCCGCACCTACCAGGAGCGGCTGGAGACCCTGGAGCGGGTGCGCCGCGCCGGCATCGCGATGTGCTGTGGGGGCATCATCGGCATGGGCGAGGGGCCGGAAGACCGGGCCAGCCTCCTGCAGGTGCTCGCCAACCTCGATCCCCACCCCGAGAGTGTGCCGATCAATGCCCTGGTGGCCGTGGAGGGCACGCCGCTGGAGGCGTTGCCGTCGGTGGATCCACTGGAGCTGGTGCGGATGGTGGCCACGGCCCGCATCCTCATGCCCCACGCGCGGGTGCGCCTCAGCGCCGGCCGGGAACAGCTCAGCCGCGAGGCCCAGATCCTCTGCCTGCTGGCCGGCGCCGATTCGATCTTCTACGGCGACACCCTGCTCACCACCTCCAACCCGGCGGTCGAGGCCGATCGGGAGCTGCTGGAGGCCGCCGGGGTCGAGGCCTGGCTGTGAGCGCCATGGAGGCTGGGGACCGGCTTCCGGCCGCGCTGCTGCTGGCGGCCTTCTACCGCTTTGCCGCCCTCGACAGCCTGGAGGCCCTGCGTGCCGACCTGCTGGAGCTCGCCCGGGCCCGGCAGGTGCGCGGCACGGTGCTGCTGGCGGCTGAGGGCGTCAACGGCACCATCGCCGGGCCCGACGCCGGCGTGCAGGCGGTGCTGGAGCGGCTGCGGCAGGTGGCGGGGCTGGAGCGGCTGGAGGCCAAGTTCAGCCGGGCGCCGGGCCAGGCCTTTCACCGGCTGAAGGTGCGGCTCAAGCGCGAGATCGTGACCCTGGGGCAGCCCGATGTGCTGCCCTACCTCGCTTCTGAGGTGGGCACCCATGTGCCACCGGAGCAGTGGGATGCCCTGATCGCCGATCCCGACACCCTGGTGATCGACACCCGCAATGCCTATGAAGTGGCGATCGGCAGCTTCGCCGGGGCGATCGACCCGGGCACAGCCAGCTTCCGCGACTTTCCCGCCTGGGCGGAGCGCCAGCTCAGGCCGCTGGTGGCTGCGCGCCAGCCGCGGGCCATCGCCCTGTTCTGCACCGGCGGCATCCGCTGCGAGAAGGCCACGGCCTACCTGCAGCAGCAGGGCTTCGAGGGCGTGCACCACCTGGAGGGCGGCATCCTGCGCTACCTGGAGCAGATCCCTGCGGAGCGCAGCAGCTGGCGCGGCGAATGTTTCGTGTTCGACCAGCGGGTGGCCGTGAACCACCAACTGGAGCCCGGCGAGCACAGCCTCTGCCATGCCTGCGGCCTGCCGCTCTCCGCGGCGGACCGCCGCTTGCCCAGCTACCGCGAGGGGGTGAGCTGCCGCCACTGTCTGGATCGGTTCAGCGCGGCCGATCGGGCCCGCTTCGCCGAGCGCCAGCGCCAGATCGAGCGGGCCCGCCAGCGGGGGGGCCAGCACATCGGCTCCCCTTCTGCCGGTGCCTGAGCCCCGCACCGTTGTCTACAGCTTTCGCCGTTGCCCCTACGCCATCCGGGCCCGGCTGGCCCTGGCGGTGGCCGGTGTGCGGCCCGGGATCGATCTCGACCTGCGCGAGGTGAGTCTGCGGGCCAAGCCGCCGGAGCTGCTCGCGGTCTCGCCTGCTGCCACGGTGCCGGTGCTGGTGGAGTCGCCGCCCCCGGCCGGCGGCGGTTGGCGGGCGGGCGCCGGGCCAGCCCGGGTGCTCGACCAGAGCCTGGCGATCATGCACTGGGCCCTGGAGCACCGGGATCCCCAGGGCTGGCTGCGGGGCTGGGGGGCTGCCGAGCGGGCCGTGATCGGGGAGCTGATCGCGCAGAACGACGGTCCCTTCAAGCACCACCTCGATCGGTTCAAGTATGCGGGCCGTCATGGTCCGGCAGGCCTGGCCGCCCAGGGGGAGCATCGCCAGGCGGCGCTGGGGCTGTTGCGCGGCTGGAGCCGGCGCCTGGAGCGGGGCGGCTGGCTGCTGGGCGGGCGCTGCTGCCTGGCCGACTGGGCCCTGCTGCCGTTTGTGCGCCAGTTCCGCCTCGCCGATCCCCGGGGCTTCGACGTCGAGCCCGGTCTGGAGCCCCTGCAGCGCTGGCTGGCGCGCCTTCTGGCGGGGCCCGAGCTGGCTGCCGTGATGGCGGAGCCCTGGGCGCCGCGCGCCGTTTGGCGTTCTCCTGGCTGGCTGTATCACCTGGCCCTGCGGCAGGAGTGGCAGCAGGCCCGGGCCGAGGGGAGTTACCGCCGCTCCACCCGTGGCCAGTCGCTCGAGCAGGTGGGCTTCATCCACCTCAGTGCCGCCCACCAGCTGCCGGCCACCGCCGCCCGTTTCTTCGGCGACCTGCCCGCCACCGCGCTGGTGTTGCTGGTGATTGATCCCGCCCGGCTGGCCGCTGCCGGCGGCGAGCTGCGCTGGGAACCGGTCAGCTCCGGCGAGCGCTTCCCCCACCTTCTTGGCCCGCTGCCGCTGTCGGCGGTGCTGCTGGCCGAGCCCTGGTCCCACGCCATCGGCCACTGTGAGGGGGCATGACGCGCGCCATGGAGATCGCCGCCAGCTCCCCCCGCCGGCCCGGGCCGCC
>JBEDAU010000168.1:0-3347 GCA_041177605.1 Cyanobacteriota bacterium
CCCACCACAGCTGGTAGGCACAAGCACCTACACAAACCTGAAGAAAACCTTAGGATTGAGACCCGATTGAGAATTCGCCATGTTTCCGCGCCTGGCGGAGCAGTACCGCTCCGTCGTCCACGACCTGGTGATGAGCCTGCAGGCCCTTGCCAAGAGCCTGCAGGACCGGGGTGTGGCCGCCACCTGCTACGTCTGCGGTGATGGTCGTGACGGCCACGGGGCCTCCTTCGTAGCCAACCTGGCCAGCAACCACATGGTGAGGTTCCTGGTGTCGGACTTCGGCATCAGCTGGGTGGAATCCCGCGATGGCCGTGAGCTGGTGAAGCTGGAAGGGGCCGACGCCATCCAGGAACTTCAGCGGGTGGCCCAGGTGCTGCTGCAGCAACAGCCCCCGTGCCAATCGGCCGCCTCAGCCGGCCGCCGGTAGGTCGTCGTCCTGGACAGCCGGGACAACAGCGGTGGTGGCTGCCGCCTTGGCCGCCGCCGCCAGCGGCTTCATCGAATTGGCAGTCACCTCCGAGCCCTCGGTGAGCTTCCGGCGGGTGAGCGTCTCGATCACCTGGCGCTGCTCAGGGTTCTGCTCCAGCCACACGATGGTGTTGTCGCGGCCCTGGCCGATGTTGTCACCCTCATAGCTGTACCAGGCGCCCTTGCGGGTCACCACGCCCGTCTCCTCGGCCAGATCCAGCAGACAGCCCAGGGTGCTAATGCCACGGCCGAACAGGATGTCGAACTCGGCGATCCGGAAGGGAGGAGCCACCTTGTTCTTGGCCACCTTCACCTTGGCACGGATGCCGTACTCCTCCGTGCCCCGCTTGAGCGTCTGGATGCGACGGATGTCGAGCCGCACCGAGGCATAGAACTTGAGGGCGTTGCCGCCGGTGGTGGTTTCGGGGTTGCCGTAGGTAACGCCGATCTTCTGGCGCAACTGGTTGAGGAAGATCACCGTGCAGCCGGATTTGCCGATGTTGCCGGTGATCTTCCGCATCGCCTGGCTCATCAGGCGGGCCTGACTGCCCACCGCCAGATCACCCATTTCGCCCTCGATCTCGGCCCGGGGGGTGAGGGCGGCCACCGAGTCGACCACCACGATGTCAACGGCCGCTGAACGCACCAGCTGATCGACGATCTCCAGCGCCATCTCACCGGTGTCGGGCTGGGAGACCAGCAGATTTTCGATGTCGACCCCCAGGGCGGCCGCATACACCGGGTCCAGGGCGTGCTCCGCGTCCACGAAAGCGGCCACGCCACCGCGCTTCTGCACCTCGGCGATGGCGTGGAGAGTGAGGGTTGTCTTGCCGGAACTCTCGGGGCCGTAGACCTCCACCACCCGCCCCTTGGGGTAGCCACCGCCCAGCGCCAGGTCGAGGGTGAGGGCTCCGGTCGAGATGGTCTCCACCCGCATGCGGGAGGCATCCCCCAGCCGCATGATCGACCCCTTGCCGAAGTTGCGCTCGATCTGGTTGAGCACCAGGCCGAGGGCCTTGTCCCGCTCAGCGGCGGCGCGGGCCTCGGCAGCGGTTGCAGAGGCAGAAGATGCGGCGCCAGAGGTGGAGGCGGCAGTGGAGGCGGCCTTCGAATCAGCAGGCATGGCAGCGGGAAAAGCGAGATAACAGGCCGCGATCGGGAATCCCCCGAGGGGGCCATCCTGCGGCTTCAGAGAAACAAGTGCCACCGATTGGGGCCAGCGTCTCAACCGCCGGCCGCAGGCCGAACGGACAACCGTTTTAGTACGCGCGTACTCTAGTCGTTCAGGGCCAGGTGGCCAGGGGAGCAGCGAACTGCTCGGGCGTGAGCCGTCGGATGCCCGCCGGCAGGTTGAGACCATCGGCGGGCCCCAGGTACCCCCAGGTCACCAGGTAGCAGCGCACCGGGTCCAGCAGCGGCTGGCTGCGCACCTGCTCGAGCGTGGGCCGACGGTCTTCCACAAACCACAGCGGCCGCCCCTCGCCCAGCAACCGGGCCAGCACCTCTGGCTTGCTGCCCTGCTCGTGGCCGAAGAGGGCCCGGGGCTGGAGGTTGGCACCGGCCAGGATCTGGCGGGCAAAGGCGGCGCCCTTGGTGGTGAGCACGACCCAGTCAGCCCCTTCGGCGCCGAACTGCCGCAGCCGCGCTTCCACCCCTGGATAGAACCGATGCAGTGCCAACCAGGCCTGCAGATCGGTGGCGATCGCCCCGCTGCGCACCTGCTCGAGGGTCCGCTGCAGTTGCGGCGCTGTCCAGCCCCAACGGGCCAGGGCCGCCGGCAGGGCCTGGGCATAGCCCGCCAGCAGGGCCTGCAGATCGAGCTGGGGACGCGCCAGCTCAGCGGCCATCAGCACCATCTCCCAGCCCTTATGGATGAGCGGCCGCAGGGCGGCGAACCCTGGCGGCGCCTGCTCGGGCAAGAGCAGGTCGGGGGCGAGCAGCAGCACCGCCTGACGGGCCGCCCACCAGTACTCGGCCATCCCGTCGACCAGCACCCCATCAAAATCGAAGACGAGCAGGGGAGAGCGACTCACTGCCGCACGGGGCGCAGAGGAATCCTGCATGACCCACCCTCCTGGTGGAGAAGAGATCGAAAACTGGGCCGCTAGGATTCGAACCTAGGAATGGCGGGACCAAAACCCGCTGCCTTACCGCTTGGCGACGGCCCAACGCGTCTCAGTGATTCGGCGCCGAGGCGCCAACCCGAGAGCACCCAGATAGTTACCCACAGCGGGGCGACCTTCGTCAATCGCCGCCAGGCAATCGCTGCCGGGCCACCCGGCTCGGCGGCCATTCAGGCCGGGAAGACCCGAAGGCGCCGTTGATCGGCATGGCCGAACACCGCCGTCCGCAACCGGTAGCGCTCGGCCAGCTCCGCCTGCAGCTGGAGCACGCGCGCGCTGCGGGGCAGCAGCTCCACCGGCTGCCCCTGGGCGAGCACCACGTGCTCCACCGCCAGGCGGCACTCCTCCAGGGCGGCCAGATCGTCGTCGGGATCGCCGGCCAGGCCGCCCGGAGGTGCCGCAGCGAGAGCGGCGGGGCGGCGATGGCGCTCCACGAGGCGCTCCAGGCCCCGCTGCAGCTGGGGAAGCGCCGCACTCTTGATCACCAGGATCGGCAGCCCCAGCTCCTGGGCCAGGCGACGCACGTGGGGATCCCGGCCCAGCTGCTGGCGCAGGGCCAGCACCACATCAGCCAGCTCGACGCTGCCGGCCACCTGCACCGGCAGCTGGCGGGCGCGCACCACCTGCTCCAGCAGGCCCCGGGCTATCCCTGCCCCGTAGACGCGCAGGGGACCCGGTGGCGCGGGGGCGGGGATGCCTGGCGCGTCGACCCGCTCGGACGGCGGCACTTCCAGCTCCGGCGGCAGCGATGGGGAT
>JBEDAU010000169.1:0-5222 GCA_041177605.1 Cyanobacteriota bacterium
AGCCATGGGGAGAGAGGGGGAGGAGACGACGGTGGGGAGGCGGACCTCAGCCGTCGGGTTCCCAGAAATCGATGATTCCGCCGATGGTGAGATCGGTGTAGGTCTCGGGATCACCGCAGGCAAAGCGGGCGGCGGAGCCCGAGGCGGTGAACACCCAGTTGCCGGGGGAAGCACCGACCGGATCCACGGCCACGTTGAGCTTGCCCTTGCTGGTGCGCAGGATGCGCAGATTCCAGTGCTTCAACCCGCCGACCCGCTGGGTGCAGACCAGGGAGCCGGTGACCTGCATGATCTCCATTACTTGGCACCTCCGCTGCTGGGGGCCTGTTTGCCGGCATCGGGATCCCAGTGGTCGATGATCCCCACAATCGTGAGATCACTGGGGTACGACTTGCTGCCGGCCGCCTCGCGGGCTGCCGAACTGCCGACGCAGATCACCCAGTCCCCGGGAACGCAGCCCACAGCGTCGACCGCCACCTTCTGGGTGCTGCCATCCAGCACCACCTGGAGATGCTTGTGCTCGAAATCGGGAATCCGGTTGGTGGAGACCAGGGGTTTGACAACCTTGCAGATCAGCATCTCAATGCCCTCCCCCGCTCGGGATTTCGACCGACGACCCTATGGTCTCAGCCGGCACGGGGCGGTCCCGATCGCGCACGGTGAGCAGGGTGTGCAACAGACCCTGGGCGCAGAGGTCGCTGTAGCGGCTGCGGATGGCGGTCTGCACCCGCTGGCAGTGCTGGATAGCGCGCTCCCTGGCACCGGGCACGGCGCCGTGGTAGTCGAAGCGCAACACCACGGGAATCGGCAACCCACGTGACACGTTCAGCCCCTTGAAGATCTTGACGCCCACATCGAGGTCGGGCGCACCCTCCTCAACGGTGTCCATATAGGCGAAGTAGGTGAGATTGCGCAGGTGGATCTCCTTGAAGCCGATGCCCACGCCGATGAACCGCTCGGCGTGACCGAAATCGCTGTAGCTGCCGCCATGGAACTGGCGCACGTAGTCGATCTGGGAGAGGTTGTGCTCCAGCAGCCGGGCCACCAGGGCCACCATGCCGTCGTCCGGCTGGCTGGCGGCCGCCTCGCGCACCAGCTGCTGAATGCGCTCACGGCCCTGGGCCGGGCCGAGGGAGCGGGTGGCCTCATAGACCTGGCGGGCATCCAGCCAGGTCTCGAGGTCGGTGCTGCCGTCGCGGCCGGGAACGTGCACCCGGATGGCATCGGTGTCGGTGTCCATGCCGATCAGCAGCAGGTCCACCGAGGCACCGCAGCAGAAGCTGTTTTCCACCGCCTGCTGGAAATCCCTGAGCCGCTGGAGACCCTGGGCCGCTGCGGCCTTGTCGTCACTGCCGTGGGCGGCGCAGCCCTCGTGGCAGGGATCCTTGGAGCTGAAGTGATACACCACCACCTTCAGGTAGCGGGTATCGGCGTGGGCAGGGTTGGGCAGGCCCTCGCGGTAACGGCGATGCTCGGTCTTCACCCAGCGATTCACCGTGTTCTCCACGTCGAACATGGCGCCGGCGTGGGAGCGGCGTCGCACAGAACTGAAGGGCAACCGCAGGCTGTAGGCGATGGCGTGGGCCAGGCGGCCGTCGGCGCAGGGGGTGATGTCGAGCAGGTGGAAGCCGCAGTCGAGCAGGAAGGCGTTGAAGGCCTCGGCATCGGCAGCACCGTCCTGACCCGCCAGCGGATCGGCCTCGAAGAAGTCGATGCTGGTGCGCTCATAGGCCTCAAACACGCACCAGGCAAACAGGGTGCGCATGTCCAGCTGGCTGGTCCAGGCGTTCTCGAGGATCGGCACCGGAAGCTGGTAGCCCAGCTCGGCCTGGGCCAGGCGCTGGGCCTGGGCCACGAAATCGGCTTCGTGCTGAAGGGCTGAGAGGCGCTTCAACACCGGCACGATGCGATCGAACGCATCGAGGGTGCCCTGCTCGTAGGCCCGCAGCCGGGCGTTGGCTGCCGCATCGCTGAGCGGGTGCAGGGCTCCGGGACTGGATGGGGTCGCCGGACCGGCACTGCGGATCACCTGGGTGGCGACCGGACGCACCCGGCGGCCGGCCGGAGCCAGGGACCGGGAGGATGTTCGGGCCGCCTGGGCCAGCTCACGCTGGCGCACCACCTTGCTGAGGGAGCTGAGCGGCGCCGGCGCCGCTGGGTCGGCGGGGCTGGAGGCCGCCGCCGTGCCGCTGGTCAGGCCAGGTCGACGCCGGGGGGCCGTGGGTGCCAGGGGCCGGCTGGAAGGGGAGGATCGCCGGGGCATCGGTTCAGGGATCCTCAGCCGCGGGCTCCGCCCGACACGGTGATCAGCGAGCCGGCGCTGGTGTTGCCGCTCGAGCCGGTGACGCGACTGACAGGCTCGGGCACCTCATCGTTGCGCTTGCGCTGGAAGCCGGGCATCGCACCCATGGGACCGGGCCGGGTGGGGTTGCGACGGCGGGCCGAAGCGCCCTCGGTACCGGTGACACGATCGCCCCGATCCCAGTCGTCACCGGTGATCTTCAGGCCGGCGGAGATGCCTTCGCCGGTGACGCGGGAGGTTGGACGCTCCGGGGATTCGGGCTCAGCCGCAGCCATGGCCGGGGCCAGCTCGATCGGACCGCGGGAGAGCTGGGCACCGCGGCGGTCGAAGCGGAACTGTTCGGTGCCGGTGACCTTGTCACCGGCCATGTCAAAAGGGCCGGTAATGCGGCTTCCCTGCTCGTAGCTGGTACCGGTGACGCCGCCGCCCCGCTGCCGGGCCGTGTGGGCCGCCCGGGCCGGCGACTGGACGCTGAAGCGCTGCCAGGGGGCCTGGTCGAGCGGCTGGGGGAAATCGGCATCGGCCGCCGTGGCCGCGCCACAGGCCTCGGCCAACTGGTCGGCCCCGACGTAGGGGGTGCCGGTGACCGCCTCACAGGCACCGCGCTCGGCACCGGTGAGATGACCGCCAATCCCAGGCTGAATGCCGCTCATGCGGCTGGCACCGCGGACCGGAGTGCGTTCGCGGATGGTGCGAACCGCCGGGGTGGGGCACCAGGAGCTCGCCTGCTCCAGACCGGCGTAGGGGGTGCCGGTGACGGCCTTGCAGGTGCCGGGCTCATCGCCGGTGACCTTCTCGGAACGGCCGGTGCGGGTGCCGCTCACCACCTGGTTGCGATTGGTGACGCTGAAGCCCACCTTGGGGGCCTCGGGTGCGGGCTTGGTGCCGCAGAAGGCGCCGTACTGATCGGCACCGATGTACTCGTCGCCGGTGATCAGGCGGCAGCTGCCCGGCTCGTCACCGGTCACGTGCTGGCTGCGACCCACGGCGGTACCGGTCACGCCGGTGCCACGGAGGGTATGCACGTTGGCGACCTTGGTGGGCGCACGGCCGGCGGCCGGGGGTTCGGAGCCCAGGTACTGGTCACCGGTGAGCTGCAGGCCCGAGCCCGGCTCATCGCCGGTCACCTTGGCGGAACGGCCCACCATCACACCGCTGACGGCCTGGCCGCCCACGGTCTGGCTGCGGCCCACCTTGCGGGGGGTGGAGGGGGTGGTGCCGCAATAGGAGGCGGCCTGGTTGGCCGACACGTATTCGGTGCCGGTCACGTTCTTGCAGGTGCCGGGCTCATCGCCGGTCACCTTGTCGGAGCGACCCACCTCGTTGCCGGTGACCCGGTTGCCGTGGCTGGTGGCCGTGACGCGCACCTTGGCGGGCTGGCGGGTGGGGGCTTCGCTCTGGCAGAAGGTCTGGAACACCTCGGCGCCCAGGTATTCGGTGCCGGTGATCGGCCGGCAGGTGGCTGCCTCGTTGCCGGTGGTCTTGGGGGAGCGGTTGGCCTGGGTGCCGGTGACCACCTGGCCGCCGGTGGTTTCACTCACACCCACCTTCCAGTGGGCATCGGCGGCTGCCGCGGCCTGTTTGGCGCCGTGGCGGTTGGGGCCGCTGGGGCGGGTGGTGCCGTTGCCGCTGCCGGTGCGCACCAGACCGGCGGAACCACTCTTGTTTTTCAGTTCCCGCAGCTTCTGGGAGAGCTCACGGGTGCTCAGATCGGGGTTGCCCTGGCGCACCACGGAGGCGGCGCCACCGCTGGCACTGGTGCTGGCGGACTTGCCGCGCTTGGCCAGGGCCTCGCGACGGGCCAGGACCAGGGCGCGGCTGGGGTTGTGCTGGGCGGTGCCTTTTTTCGTGGCGGAGCGGGCTACCGGCTTGGCACCGGAGCTGGCGGAGGCGCGAGCGGTGTCGAGCGAGAGGGTGGCGGAGCGGTCGCTGCGACGGGATTCGGCGCCTGCCTTCTCCTGGCACTTGCACTTGTGCTCGCCGGCAGCTGCCGGGGCTGGCGTGGCGCTCTTGGCCTCCTTGGCAGCCTCAGTCCGGCTGCGGTCCTTGGAGCGATCGGCCCGCTTGCCCGAGCGGCTCAGGGCCTCGCGGCGGGCCAGAACCAGCTCGCGGCTGGGATTCGCCACCGGCTTGGCGGCACTGCGGCGGGCGACTGCCGGAGCGGAGCTGAGCTCAACGCTGGGGCGGGCAGCGGCCCGGGGTGCCGGCGTGGAGGCGGCAGCAGCGGGAGAGCTGACGGCTGGTGCCGGGGTGTTGGTCCGGGTGGGACGGGCATCCGCGGCAGTGCGCACACGACTGGGCGAAGCGGTGTAGCGACCCGTGGCCTTCTTGCCACCGTTGGTCAGCGCCTTACGGCGCTCCAGAGCTGCTTCACGACTCGATGTGCTGGCCATGTCCGCCCGGCGAATGGAATGACTGAATAGGGGGCGACAGCTGCGCAACTCCTGGACCGCGCCGACTCAGCGGCGTGGCAGGGAAGAAGGGCTGAACGCATACGGCGGAAGATCAGCAGCGACACGGTCGCTGCCGAGGTTCCACGGGTTGGTCAAAACCGCAGGTGACTGCGGTCTTGACCGTTGGGCAACGCTGAAATCAGCGGCCCTCAAACACCACGAAGCAGGCACCCTGGCTCTGGGTGTAGGCGTCGTAGCCGACCAGACGCACGTGGTGGTCGGGGTAGGCGCGGTGGCAAGCCTCGAGCTCGCTCACGATCACGCTCAGGTCCTTCTCACCGAAGAAGGGCAGCTTCCAGTAAGACCAGTAGGTGGCCATGGAATTGCTGGGGTGGACGTGCTCGATGAGCGGGCTCCAACCCTGGGCAATGATGTAAGCGATCTGGTCGTAGATCTCGTCCTGGGTGAAGGGCGGCAGGAAGCCGAACGTCTCCAGGGTGGCGACTGTTTGGTAGTCACCCACGGTG
>JBEDAU010000170.1:0-6669 GCA_041177605.1 Cyanobacteriota bacterium
TGCCGCCCCGCGAGGGAGGGGAGTTGCGGATGCGCATTTTCAATGCCGATGGCACTGAGCCGGAGATGTGCGGCAACGGCATCCGCTGCCTGGCCCGCTTCCTGGCCGACAGTGACGGCGACCAGCCCGGCCGCACCTGGCAGATTGAGACCCTGGCCGGTCGCATCGTGCCGCAACTGCAGGCCGACGGCACGATTCGCGTCGACATGGGAGCCCCGGTTCTCGCCCCGGATGCCGTGCCCACCACCCTGGCGACCGGGCCGGCCGGCCTCCCCCAGGGGGAGCTGGATGCGGCCGGGGAACGCTTTGCCGTGGGTGCCGCCGGCATGGGCAACCCCCACGTGGTCATCCCCGTGGCCGATCTGGCGGCCGTGGATCTGGAGCGCTGGGGCTCGGCCCTGGAGGTGCATCCAGCCTTCCCTGCCAAGACCAACGTGCATTTCGTGCAGGTGCTCCGCCCCGACCATCTGGTGATGCGGGTCTGGGAGCGTGGCGCCGGTCCCACGCTCGCCTGCGGTACCGGTGCTTGCGCCACCCTGGTGGTGTGCCATCGGCTGGGCCTCTGCGCCCGGCAGGCCCAGCTGGATCTGCCGGGCGGTCCGCTCTGGATCGAGTGGGATGGGGACAGTGACCATCTGTTCATGAGTGGGCCGGCGGAAGCCGTCTTTGACGGGGTGGTCACCCCGGCGCTCTGGGGCGATGGGCCGGTCCCTGTCCCTGCCGCCACGGCCGTTGCCCCAGCCCCAGCCAGCCCTAGTCCTCGCGCCGACGCGAGCGCCACAGCCGTGGATTGCGCCACAGCCTGCGTGCAGGGCTGCGTTCGTCCTGAGGCCTGCCCGTCGGCTGAGGCCCGCGCCCGGGTGGAGGCGCTGCTGCAGTCCAGTTCGCTCGACGACCTGGTGGCCCTGGCCACCAACTCACTCGAATCCCGCACCCGGGCGCGGGCCGAACGCTCCAGCCCTCTCCTGCCCTGACCGCTCCCGTTCCCGCCACCGCCGTCGACCTCGAGCCTTCGCTCTATCTCGACACCTGCGCCACCACACCACCGGCGGCAGCTGTCCTGCAGGCGATGGAACGGGTTCAGCGCCGGGCCTGGGCCAACCCCTCCAGCCTGCACGGCTTCGGCCTGGTGGCTGCCGAGCAGCTGGAGCGCAGCCGGCAACAGGTGGCGGCCCTGCTCGGCGGCCATGGGGAGGAGGTGGTGTTCACCTCCGGGGGCACCGAGGCGATCCATCTGGCCCTGCTTGGAGCCGCCGGGCGACTGCAACCGGGCCGTCTGCTGATCAGCGCCGTGGAGCATCCGGCCACCCTGGCGGCAGCGCGGCAGCTGCAGGGGCGGGGCTGGCAGCTCGGCGTGGTCCCCGTGGACCGATGGGGCCGCCTCGACCTCGACAGCCTCTCAGCCCTGCTCGCTCCCCCAACCCGGCTGGTCTCACTCATCTGGGGGCAGAACGAGGTGGGAACGGTCCAGCCGCTTGAGGCCGCTGGGGCGCTCTGCCAGCAGGCCGGGGTGCTCCTCCATGTCGATGCGGTGCAGCTGGTGGGACACCGACCCATCCGCTTGCGCGATCTTCCCTTCGACCTGCTCAGCTGCACCGCCCACAAGCTGCAGGGACCCAGGGGCATCGGTGTCCTGCTGGTGCGGCCTGGGGTGGAGCTGGCGCCCCTGCTCGGTGGGGGCGCCCAGGAGCGCGGCCGGCGGGCCGGCACCGAATCCGTGGCCCTGGCCGCCGGACTGGCGGAGGCCCTGCACCTGGCGGTGCAGCGGCTGGATGGCGGCGATGGCCGGGATCCGATCGAGGCGGTTCGCGACAGCCTGCACGACAGCCTGCTCTCCCTGGCGGGAGTGGAGCGCACCGGTCCCCCGCCTGGCGCCGAGCGCCTGCCCCACCACCTCAGCCTGCTGGTCCGGGATGGTGCCGGCAAGCCCTTGCCGGGCCGGGCCCTGGTGCGGGCCCTGGCCCGCCAGGGAATCGCGGCCAGCAGCGGCTCGGCCTGCAGCAGCCAGGCCCGGGCGGGCAGCCCGGTGCTGCGGGCCCTGGGCTACGGCGAAGCGGAGGCGGCGGGCGGCCTGCGGCTGAGTCTTGGCCCCTGGCATCGCCCGGATCAGTTGGAGGGCATCCCCGCCGCGCTGGAGCGCGCCAGGGATGTCGTGCGGGCGGAGCTCTAGCCCGGCCGGTTCCAGCCCCACCGCGTCGATGGAAGCCGGCCATCCCTCCCGGGCCTGGGTAGGGTCGGCTCACCTGTGCCGGACCCATGCTCCCGTCGGACCTGCGTGCCGCCGAACAGCAGGCCCTGGAGGCCGTGCTCCAGGCGCTGGCCGACAATCCACGGGGTCGCTGGACCCTGGACTGGCGCTTTGAGGGACTGCGTCTGCTGCCGGTGGTGCTGCGCCTGAGCGAGGCCCTGCAAGCCAGCCATCCGGGGCTGCGGCTGCTCTTCCCCGATGCGGGAGCTGCCGCCCTGGCCCGCCGCGATGCCCCGGAGCAGGCTGAACGGATCGCCGATTTCCGCGGCCATCGCCGCCAGGGACTGGCGGACCCGGAGGGTGCCGCCCCGGGCCCGCTGCTGGCCGTAGCCCCCAACCAGGCCGACTACGACGATTTCGAGCTGCTGTGCGCCGATCACCGCGGTGCGGTGGTGGTGATCAACGGCAGCCTCGAGGATGCCGCCGTCGGCATCGGCAGTGTGGCGCGGGAGCGCCGCCGGGGGTTTCTGGCCCAGTGGCAGGCGGCCTACCACCTGCAGCCCCTCGACGGAGCCGCCCTGCGCAGGGCCTTCCCTGCACCCTGGGAGCTGTACCGGCAGGACCCCGATGGATTCCGTCTCGCCGCCTGCTTCGATTCCAAACCCGATGGTGAGCAACAGGCCGAAGCCCTGAGTGCAGGCGGAGGCCTGGCCGGCAACCTGCGGGCCGTCGACGCCTTCATCGAGGGCCTGCGCAGTTGAGCTGGTGCGGATGGCCAGCCCTCCCTAAGCTTTGCCGACCGCAGGCAGGTGGATGACCCAGCCCCCCAACCCCGACCGTCCGCCGCGCCGTTGGGGTGTGGTGGATGTGGGCGCAGGCCTGGCCGTGCTCCTGGCCGCCGCCGGGGTGATCTGGAGCCCCAAGCTCTCCACCGCCGTGGCCCAGGCCACCGGCGCGATGGTGCCGGTCACGGTGGAGGTGGATGTGCGGGGAGCGGCTGTCGCCAACCCTTCGGCGCTGATCGCGGCCGCTGAACGGGAGGGCAAGGTGGCGATCGTGATCCGCAACCAACCGCATGGGAGTGTGTCGATTGATCGGGTGCTGCCGCTCCGGCGGGTGTTGGCCGCTGTTCAGCCCGACGGCAGAGTCGTGACGGCCCTGGATCCGAACCAGCAGTCCCTGGGCAGTCTGGATGCCCGCTTCGTGCTGATCGGTCAGGGTCGCCGGGCCGGCGGTGGCGTGGTGTTCGGCAACCAGAACCTCAAGATCGGAGCTCCGGTGGAGATTGAGGGCGAGCAGTACCGGCTCATGGGCACCGTTACCGGGCTCCGCCTCAATGAGGGCTGAGTCCATGGGTCTGCCCCCGTTCCGCGCCGCCCGAACAGCCGGCCGCCTGGTGCTGGCGATGCCGCTCCTGCTGGCCACCCAGCCAGCCCTGGCGGTGCCGGCCGTGCTGGTCGGTGGCCAGGACGCGTCGGTGCCGGTAGCCGTGATGCCCCAGGCTCCGTCGCCGGTGGGGCTACCACGGCTGGCGGACCGCGTCAGCTGTCCCGGCCTGCAGCAGGCGATCGCGGCCCTGGTGGGTGCCGAGTCGCCGGTGTGGAGCATCACGGTCGCCGACGCCCAGGGACGCCTGCTGGCCGACATCAATGGGATGCGTCCCCGGGTGCCGGCCTCCAACCAGAAGCTGATCAGCACGGCCTACGCCCTGGATCGGCTGGGTCCGGACCATCGGCTCCGCACCCGGCTGTGGCGGCTGGGCGACGGCACCCTTCGCCTCACCGGCGAGGGCGATCCCGATCTGGCCCTGCCCCAGCTCCAGCGCTTCGCCAAGCTGGCCCTGGGCTCAGGTGGAGGCAGCGGTCCCATCCCCTCCCTGCTGCGGCTTGAGTTGGCCGAGGAGCCACGCCACAGCTGGTGGCCTCAGGGCTGGAATCCGGACGATCGGTATTACGCCTACGGCGCCCCGATCACCCGACTGGCCATCACCAGCAACGCCATCCACGAGGCGGTGCTCAACCCTCCCTCCCGCCTCCAGACGCTGCTGGAGAGAACCATTCGACAACAGGGTGCCCAGGCCCAGCTCGCCCTGGTGCCCGCCCAGGCCGACCTCCCGGCGGATGCTGTCCTGCTGCACGAGGAGCCCTCCACCTCCATGCATGGCCTGCTCAGCCTGGCCAACAACGACAGCCACAACTTCACGGCCGAGGTGCTGCTGCGCCAGGCAGCCGGCAGCTGGGATCTGGGCGAAGTTCAGCGGCGCACCTGGCTCTGGCTGAGGGAGCAGGGCCTGCCCCTCGACGGTGTGCGGATTGCTGATGGCAGCGGTCTCGACCGGGGCAACCGGCTCACCTCCCGGGCCCTGGCTGCCCTGCTGCTGCGCATGGATCAGCATCCCTACGGCCGCAGCTACCTGGCCTCGATGGCCATTGCCGGCCAGCGCGGCACCCTGCGCGATTTCCAGGTCGGCAGCCCCCTGCAGGGACGCTTCCACGGCAAGACCGGCACCCTGCGAGGCGTTCGGGCCATCAGTGGCGTGCTGCTCACCCCCTCCGGTCCCCGCTACGTGAGTGCGATCAGCAATGGGGGCGGCAACCCCAACGGCACGATCGGCCAGATCCTGCGCCAAGCCCTCCTCGGCGACAACTGCCCGGCGGGCTGAGGCACGGGGTCCCGGCAGGGCACGACCATCTGCGGCCTGTCGGTGGGCGACCCGTCAGGGGGGTCAACCCGGGGCGTGCAGGCTGCGCAGCAGTTCGGCGATCCGGCGGCGGCGGCGGCCCGTTCCAGGGGCTGGGGGCTGCACGGCCACCGGGGTAGGGGTGGTGGGGTCAGTCCCCTGCAGCTTCAGGAGCTCCTGGCGACCCGCCAGCACCACTTGCCCCATCTCCTTGAGATGGCTCTCCAGTTCGCCCAGCACCTGCTCGGCATAGCGGTTCGCTCCCTCGCTCACGGTTGCGGCCTCCTGGCGACTGCGGGTCACCAGCTGGTCGCACTGTTGTTGGGTCTGTTGGCGGAACTGGAGGGCGTCAGTGTGGAGCCGCTCCACCTCGGCCTGGCTCTCGCGCTGCAGGCGCAGGCCCTCCTGGCGGATCTGTTCCAGCTCGGCCATGGCCTGCTGGCGATTGCGCTCGTGCTGCTCCATCAGCTGGCGGTTGCGTTCGGCAAACTCCTGCTCCAGCTGTTGGCGCCGCCCAGCGAACTGCTGCTCCATCTGCACCAGCCGCGTCTGGTGCTCCTGTTCGGCCTGGGCCACCTGCTGCCGCGTCTGCTGCAGCATCTGCTCGCACTGCTGGCGGGTCTGCTCGCGCAACTCGGTGACCTGGCGCTCCGCCTCCTGGCGAATCGCCTGGCCGGAGATCAGCTGCTCCCGCTCGCGGCGCGCCTGGGCGACGATCTCTTCGGCCTGCTGGCGGGTCTGGGCAATGAAGTCATCCCTCTGCTGCAGCAGGTCGCAGGCCAGCTCGAACTCCTCAGGCAGGGAGTCGCGCAGGGCATCGATCATCTCCGCGGCGTCCTGCTCACTGAGCAGGCGGATGCCGCTGAAGGGGATGCGGCTCCCCTCCAGCACGATCGCTTCGAGTTGGTCGAGCTGATCGAGCACGGAGATGGTGGCCTCAGCCATGGCTCCTTCGGAAGGGTGATGTCCGATTAAAAAGCCTCACCAGGTCAGCTGCCACCACCTCGGGCACCAGGTGGCGCACATCGCCCCCGAACCGGGCCACCTCTTTCACCACCGAGCTGCTGAGGAAGCTGTGCTGCACAGCGGTGGCCAGGAAGAGGGTCTCCACCGCCGGCGCCAAACTGTGGTTGGTGTGGGCGATCTGCAGTTCGAACTCGAAGTCGCTGAGGGCCCGCAGACCGCGCAGGATCACCCCCGCCCCGCAGCGGTGGGCGAAATCCACGGTGAGGCCATCGAAGCTCCCCACCTCCACCCCCACCAGCCCGGCGGTGGCCGTGCGGATCTGGGCCAGCCGCTGCTCCAGGCTGAAGGCCGGGGTCTTGCTGGGGTTCTGCAGCACCGCCACCACCACGCCGTCGAACAGGCGGCTGGCCCGCTCGATCAGGTCGAGATGGCCGAGGGTGAGGGGATCGAAGCTGCCGGGGTAGAGGGCGCGCATGCCGCAAGCCTATGGGGAACAGCGGCGGCTCCCCTTCCGGTTTCTAGAGTCTGGGCAGTGAACGGCGCGACTGCGCCCCCCAGCCCATGGCGCTCAACGCGGAAGCCAAGAAGACCCTGCTGCGCAAGATTCCCCACGGGGTGTTCATCTGCGGGGTGGCCGAAGGGGAGGAGGTCAACGGCTTCACCGCCAGCTGGGTGACCCAGGGCAGCTTCGAGCCCCCCCTGGTGGTGATGGCTGTACGGGCCGACAGCACCAGCAACGGCATGATCCAGCGCACCGGCCGCTTTTCACTCAACGTGCTGAAGGCCGACCAGAAGGACCTGGCCGCCGTGTTCTTCAAGCCCCAGAAGGGGGTGG
>JBEDAU010000171.1:0-2707 GCA_041177605.1 Cyanobacteriota bacterium
GCCGCCGCCGAGGGGCCAGCGGGGCGCCAGGCTCGAACGGCTCAACGGCGCCGTGATCGCCCGCCTGGATGAGCCTGTGGCCTACTTCATCCCCCCCGGGGTGGCGGATCCCTCGCGGCGAGCGGCTGGAGAACAGCTGTGGGTGGAGGTGAGCCTGCCCCCGGAGGGGCCGTTGCGACCGATCCAGCTGGGGGTGAGCCGCCCGCTGCCGGGGACAGGGGCGGCGCCGATCAGGCCGCTGCAGCTGCGCCGCCCTGGCGGCTGAGGGGGCCGCTGCAGCGGCTGCACCGGTCTCAGTTGGAGCCAGAGCCCTGCATTGCCACCGGGATGCGGGGGACGGGGAAGCCCGCCCTGCCGAGCACCTCCACGATCATGCGGTTGGTGTCGAAGTACACCTGCCAGTAGTTGCTGGTGTGGGTGTAAGGACGCACCGCCAGACGCGGTCCACGCTCGCTGAACTCCAGCACTTCCACATCGGCCGGCTTGCCTTCCACCTGGTTGGGCACAGACTTGACCCCCTCCTGGAGCAGGGCGATGGCACGGCCCACGTCGGCACTGTTGTCGAGCTGGGCCACCAGCTCAACGCGGCGATAGGGATTGGCCGAGTAGTTCTTGATGTTGTCGCCAAACAGCTTGGCGTTGCCCACGTAGTGCCGAACGTTATCGGGGGAGGTGATCGAGGTCACAAACATGCCGACCTCATCCACGGTGCCCTCCACGCCGCCGGCATCGACGTAGTCACCCACATTGATGGGCCGGAAGATCTGCAGGAACACACCGGCGGCGAAGTTGCCCAGCATGCCGCTCCAGGCGGCGCCGATGGCCACACCGGCACCGGCGAGCAGGGCGGCGAAGCTGGCGGTTTCAATGCCGAAGAAACCGAGAATCGCCACCACCAGCACCACCCGCAACAGGGCGCCGAGGATGTTGAGCAGATAACTGATCAGGGTGGGGTCGAGGGTGCCGCGGTTGAGGATGCGGCGCAACAGACGCAGCGCGAAGCCGATCAGCCAGCCGCCAACGATCCAGAGCGCGACGGCGCCCAGCAGCTTGAACAGAAACGGAACGACAACACTGGCCACAAGCGAGAGGCCGGAGACCGACATGAACAGCCCAATCGGGAAGAAGCCCAAGAATGAAGGCCAGACCTGCGGCCGCCAAACAGACTTAACAGTCAGTCAGGAAGAGAATTGACGACTTCGGTTTCCACACATCCATTCGGTTTCCTCACATCCATGAGGATGGCTCAGGCCGCCAATCGCTGCAGATAGCCCTCCAGGCTGCCGGCATTGATCCAGCCGGTGGCAATCGTCTTGCTGTGGCTGTGGCTCACCCGGCCGCGGTGAATGTGCGACAGCCCCGACGGGAACAGCAGCAGCTTGCCCCGCTCCGCCTCTTCATGGTGGGCCTGCCAGTGGAATTCGGTACCTCCCTCTGGCAGGGAATTGCAATAGAGAATCCAGGCCAGCACCCGGTGCACCGGCTCGGTGGCCTCGTCGCTGATCGTCCAGTCGCAGTGCCAGCGCCGGAAGCCCTCCCCCGGGGCATAGCGCTGCAGGTTGAAGACCGGGTTCACAAACAGGCTCTGCTGCGGGCAGCAATCGCGCAGCAGGGGCCGCTCCTTGAGGTACTGGCCCAGGGCGGCGTTCACCCCCCGCAGGATCACCTCGGCCAGGGCGAAGGCCTCCGGATCGCTGCGATCGATCGCCACCAGGCTGATGTCGGTCGACAGCTTGGCCGGCTCCGGGGCGATCGCGCCGCCCTCCCCGCCGTGGCCTCCTGGTCCTTGCGGACCGAAGGCCACCCCCGGACGCTGCAGATCCACCCGGCGGTCGAAGAAGGCCATCACCCCATCGGCCAGGGCCTCGAAGCCGGCGTTGCGGTAGCGGGCGATCAACTCCATCAGGCCCCCTGCCGCCAGGGGATCGCCACCAGTGCCTCCAGGCGCTGCCAGCCGCTGGGGTCGGCGACCAGCGGCAGCAGACCCAGCCGCTCCAGGGCCGCCGTCACCCGCTCGCCATCGAGATCGGCAGCGGCGGCCGAACCATCCAGCGGCAGCACCAGCACCTGCTGCTCGGCCGGGTCGGCCATCACCTGCAGCCGCAGGTCGTCGAGCTCCCGCTCGAAGTACAGGCGCCGCAGGCGCCCGCCCAGCACCGGCCCGAGGGCGTCAGCGAAGGCCCGCAGCCCGGCCTCGTCACCGCTGCAGCCGCAGTTGAGCGCCAGCCAGATCAGCAGCTTGGCCCAGCTCTCGCTGCTCCAGAGCGGCGGGAAACTGCCGCGGTGCTGGCGCACCAGCTCGCCGATGGCGAAGTCGAACAGGGTGGCCTGGAGTCTGGTGGAATCCACGCATTCAGCCGGCATCGCTCCCATCCTGCTCACCGGTGGGCAAACTGCTCTTACACCGCACAGGAGACGGCCGGCATGGCCCTCGATTTCAACGATCCGGATCTGGAGTTCTCGGATCTGGTGTACGCCTATCAGAGCTGGGTGATGGCGGTGATCAACGACCAGAAGCTGGGCGGCGACCCCCTGCTCACCGAGGAGATCGCCGACGACGCCCTCAACGCCATGCGCTTCCTGCCCGACGTGGTCACCAGCGCCATCGAGACCACCCTGGCCCGCGTGTACGACGTGGATCCCGACGAACTGGCCGAGCTGCTCTATCCGGAAAGCTGAGCGTCGCCCAGCCCGTCGCGTCAGGGCC
>JBEDAU010000172.1:0-2607 GCA_041177605.1 Cyanobacteriota bacterium
GCTCCAGGCTGGCGCCGGGGGCCAGCCGGAGCAGGGGGGAGCCCGGTCCGGGGGGCTGGAGCAGGGCGCGGTAGTTCTTGCGGCAGGGGCCCGGCTCCCGCGCCGTGCTGGCGCGCAACAGGGCACTCAGCCGGGCGCGGCTGGCCGGACTGCGGGCGCAAAGCAGCAGACCAGAGGTGAACCGGCCCAGGCGGTGCACGGGCCGGGCGCCGGGCCAGGACCGCTGCAGCTGGCCCAGCACCGTGTGCTCCAGCCAGCCGCCGGCGGGCAGCACCGGCAGGCCACTGGGCTTGTTGAACACCAGCAGGTCGCCGTCATCGAACAGAGGGCCGGGCAGGGCCGGCACGGCACCCTCCTGCCAGGGGGGCCGATGCCAGGCCAGCCGATCGCCGGCTGCGAGCGGCCCATCGGCCCGGAGCCGCTGGCCGTTCCTGAAGATCTGGCCGGCGGCGAGGCGCTGCCGCCACACCTCCTGATCCGAATGCCGGTAGCGGGCGGCGTAGAAGGCGCAGACGCTCTGGCCGGCGGCATCCGGACCGGCATGGTCGCGGTAGACGTGGCCGCCGTTGAGGGCCACCGGCAGCCAGTTCACCGCCCGGCGCCCTTGACCAGACCAGGCCTGGTCAACCCGGCAGGCCCCCTCACCCTCACTCCACCAGACCGTGCTCGAGGGCGTAGCGCACCAGTTCGGTGCGGCTGGCGGTGCCGGTCTTGATGAACAGGCGGCTCACGTATTTCTCCACGTTGCGGATCGAGGTCTCCAGCCGGCGGGCGATCTCCTTGTTCATCATTCCTTCCGCCACCAGCTGCAGCACCGAGGCCTCGCGGGGGGTGAAGTCGTGGCGGGCGACACCGGGCTCAGCTTTCTTGCTGGCACCGGTGGCCAGCAGGGAGCGGATCTCGGTGATCTGGCGCGACAGCTGGCCGATGTCGGCGTCGGCGAAGCGGGCCGCCTCGGCCAGCAGCCGCTGCTGGCGGTTCACCACGTTGCGCACGCGGGCCACCAGCTCATCCGGGTCGAAGGGCTTGGGGATGTAGTCGTCGCAGCCGGCCTGGAAGCCGGCGATGCGGTCGGCGGTCATGCCCTTGGCGGTGAGGAAGATCACCGGCGTGCCGCCGAGCCGCTCGTCGTCGCGCAGCTTCTTCAGCAGCCCGTAGCCATCGAGGCGGGGCATCATCACGTCGCTGATCACCACGTCGGGCAGCAGCTCCAGGGCCTTCTGGAGCCCCTCCTCGCCGTCGTTGGCGGTGGTCACCGCAAAGCCCTCGTCTTCCAGGTAGGCCTTGAGGGCGCTGCGCAGCCCGGGCTCGTCGTCGACCACCAGCAGGCGGGCCGGTGGCGCCTCCGCCGCTGCGGAGATCTCGGCGCCGTCCTCAGGGGAGCGCTCGGGGCTGGTTGCTTCGGTCATGGGGGCCAGTCTGCTGAGGCTCAGCGGGAGCGTCCAGGCAGGACCTGCTCGGATTCCCGAAGCAGGCCGCTGTAGCCCAGCTGCCGGGCCCGGGCCGCCAGCCCCGCCGGCTCCTGGCCGGCCAGCTCCGGAAAGCAGGTGGCCCACCAGATCAGGTGATCCATGCGGTTGGCGGCGGTGATCGCCCCCCCGGGGTTGAGCTCCCGCAGGAAGAAGCGGCTGCCGTCACTGGTGACCCGCATCGGGGCGGCCGGTGTGCAGCGGATCGAATCGACCCGCACGGTCACGTTGTCGGGCCGCTCCTCCCACACCTTCACGCGCCGCAGGCCAGGCGTGGTGGCATCCACCTCCACGCCATACACCCCAACGGCGGTCATGCCCTGCTGGCTGAGCCGCTGCTGTAGCAGCACCAGGCCGGGGGGCCGGTTCTCAGCCGGGGTCTCGCCGGCCTCGGCGCGGGCCGCCCCAGGGGCCAGGGGGGTCAGGAGCAGGGCCGCCAGCAGCGCGGAGCGGGGAATTGGCAGCATGGCGCCCGGCACGACCGTCCATGCTCGCCTACCTCGATCACCAGGCCAGCAGCCCCTGCCGGCCGGCCGTGCTGGCGGCCATGGCCCCCTGGTGGGGGGAGCGCTGCGCCAATCCCGCCAGCCGCGGCCACCGGCCCGGGCTCACCGCCGCCGCCGCCGTGGAGCGGGCCCGGGGCCAGGTGGCCGGGGCCGTCGGCGCGGCGCCGGCGTGGGTGGTGTTCACCAGCGGCGCCACCGAGGCCAACAACCTGGCCCTCAAGGGGGTGGCGGAGGCGGCCCTGGCGGGGGATGGCCCCCGCCGCCGGCTGGTGAGTGTGGTGAGCGAACACCGGGCGGTGCTGGATCCGCTGCGCTATCTGGAGCGCCACGGCTTTCCGCTCACCCTGCTGCCGGTGCAGCCCGATGGCCGGCTGGATCCCGGGCAGCTGGAGCGGGCCCTCGGCCCCGACGTGCTGCTGGTGAGCGCCATGGCGGCGAACAACGAAATCGGCGTGCTCCACCCCCTGGGGGCGATCGCCGCCCTCTGCCGGCAGGCCGGGGCCCTGCTGCACGTCGACGCCGCCCAGGCGGCCGGCCACATTCCCCTGCCGATGGCCGAGCTGGGCATCGATCTGCTGAGCGTCAGCGCCCACAAGTGCGCCGGCCCCCAGGGGGTGGGGGCCCTGCTGGTG
>JBEDAU010000173.1:0-3204 GCA_041177605.1 Cyanobacteriota bacterium
GAGTGCCAACAATGGGGTTCTGCGCTATCCACTGACGGCGGCTTGATGATCACTCAGCGGCTGGCCAGCCCATCCAGTTATGCCGCCTCTGTCGTTGGGCTGGCTTTTTCAGGAAGCCCTAGGTAGCTCTCTGCTCGGTGAAAGTACAGAGGCTAGAGGTTCTACATCAATTTAATCTCGGTTCAGTAGGTTTTAAAAATGTCGGAGCTATGTCTGGATTTGTCCTGCAATATGAGTGCTCTGTGTTGACGAGAAGGCGCGGATCTATGCCCTTGGCTTTGCCTGGAAGCTGTCGCTCTCGATATGGCCTCTGGAGGGGTGATGACTCCGTGCAAGCCACGCTGCCGGCGCCAGCAGGAGTGCCTTGAGTTCCTCTGCCAGATTATGAAGTCAGCTCCAGGTGGACTGGATATGCAATTAACTATGGACCACCACTGCATCCTCGGACACTTCAAGAGCCGTGCCTGACTGGCTCGCGGCCCCGCTTGCGCCCCCGGTTTAGGCCTGCTGGCTGTCGAGGGACCCGCCGGGAGGTCATGCCAGATGGAGGGCTGGTTCGGGAGCAGCACTGTGCGGGCCCTCGGCGCTCGGAGTTCGCCTCAGTGGAGATCGCCTGGTGCCAGATACCCCTTGCCGCCGCGATCGAGCCGGTCGAAATGGCGCTGAAGATAGGCATTGGCCCGCACCTCATCGCGCCCCAGCCGGCCGTCGCCGTCGCGATCGAGCTGCCGGAACAGCTGACCCATGCGGTGCTGGAACTCCTGCAGCTCATCGCCGGCCAGGGCCGGCCCCACGACGGGGGCCCCAGCCACCAGCGACAGCAGCACCAGGGCGCTCCGAAGACCAGTCGTCAGGCCGATCACGGCAGGCTCCCATGCCGACGGGCCCAGGCTATGAACCCCGGGCGCGCCGCCTGTGGCCGGATCCCGGCCAAGCTGTGACCAGATCTTTCCGCGCTCGCAGGCGATGGCGGCTGGACCGGGCCCAGGGCAGCAGAGAAACCACAGCATCTGGGTGGTCGACGACGACCCCGACCTGCGGCGCCTGGTGGGGACCTACCTGCTCGACCAGGGCTATGACGTGCGCTGCCTGGCCGATGGGGCCCAGCTGATGGCCCGGCTGGCAGGCCAGCGGCCCGACCTGGTGGTGCTCGATCTGATGCTGCCGGGCGACGACGGCCTCACCCTGCTGCGGCGCCTGCGGGACGCCGGCGACGACCTGCCGGTGGTGATGCTCACCGCCCGGGGCGAGGCGGTGGATCGCATCATCGGCCTGGAGCAGGGCGCCGACGACTACCTGGCCAAACCCTTCCTGCCCAGAGAACTGACGGCCCGCATCGAGGCGGTGCTGCGCCGCCGCGTCGCCCTGCCGGCCGGCACCCCCCTGGCGGATGGGGAGAGGCTGGCGATCGGCGAGCAGGTGCTCGATCTGGCGGCCCGCACCCTGGAGCGCCCGGGAGCCGACCCGGCCGGGGCGATCACCGTGCTGACCTCGGGCGAATTTGCCCTGCTGGCCGCCTTCGTGCGCCACCCGCACCGCCCCCTGTCTAGGGAGCGGTTGGTGGAGCTGGCCCGGGGGCCCGAATCCGTCACCGACAGCCGCAGCATGGATGTGCAGGTCTCGCGGCTGCGCAAGCTGGTGGAACCCGATCCAGCCCGCCCCCGCTACCTGCAGACCGTGTGGGGCTATGGCTACGTGTTTGTGCCCGATGGCCAACCTCGCAGCCGCTAGGGCCAGCCTGGGCTACGGCCTGGCAGGGCTGGTGGTGGCCGGGCTTAGCACGGTCCAGCTGCAGGCGCTGCTGGCCGAGCGGCTGCAGGGCCAGCGGGTCGCCCAGCTGGGGCCGGAGGTGCTGTTCCAGGTGCGGCTCGGGGAACTGGCGCTCGACCGGCTGCCGCCCCGGGCCCTGGCCCGCCTGAGCGGCCTGCCCCTGCGGGTGGGGAGCTCCCCACCGAGCCGCCACGATCCAGGCCTGGCCCGCCAGGGCACGCTGCTACGCCAGGTGCTCTGCCGCGAGCTGGCGCCCTGTCCCAGGGTGCTGCCGGCAGACGGCCCCCAGCGGGGGGTGTGGGTGGAGCTGCTGGCACCGCTGGAGCCGGTGTGGCTGCGGGTGCCGATTCCGCCGGCGAGCCCCTGGCCCCCCGATCCCTGGCTGCTGCTGCTGGGGCTGGGGATCGGCGGCAGCACGGGCCTGTTGCTGTTCTTCTGGCTGGAGGTGCAGCGCCCCCTGCAGGCACTGCAGCGGGCCCTGGGCGGCCTGGGCACGGCTGCCTGGCCGGCGACGCCCCTGGTGGAGGCGGGCACCACGGCGGTGCGTGAGCTCACCGCTCGCTTCAACGCGATGGTGCGACGGCTGGCCGAGGCCGACCAGGAACGGGCCGTGATGCTGGCCGGCATTGCCCACGACCTCAAGAGTCCGATCACGCGACTGCGCTTCCGACTGAGCCTCTCCCAGCTGGCGGAGCCGGAGCTGCAGCGGGCCGAGGCCGATCTGGCGGCCCTGGAGCGGATCACCGGCCAGTTTCTGCTGTTCGCCGGGCACTGCGACAGCGAGGCGGCCGTGCCAGTGCCGCTGGATCAGCTGCTGGCCGAAACCGCCGCCGGCCTCGACGCCAACACCCTGCGCCTGGATCTGGCGCCCCTGGAGCGGGTGGTGCGGCCGGTGGCCCTGGGCCGCGCCGTGGCCAACCTGATCGAGAACGCGCGCCAGTACGGCGCCCCACCCCTGCTTCTGCAGCTGCGGGCCACGCAGCCCAGCGGGGAGGGGTTCCGGATCGTGCTCTGGGACAGCGGCCCGGGCATCCGTGCCCAGCAGTGGCAGCAGGCCCTGATGCCCTTCCAGCGGCTGGATGCCTCCCGTGGTGGCAGCGGCCACAGCGGCCTGGGCCTGGCTATCGCTGCCCGGGTGGCCCAGGCCCACGGTGGCGGCCTGGAGCGCCTCGACGGGGAGGCGGGTTTCGGCATTGCCCTGTGGGGCCGCTCCTGTCGGATTTCGTCACAGGTTGGTGGCGACCTGGTTGCACGTCCTGCCTGCGGCCCGCGCACAGTTCAGGGGTGACAGCGCCACCGCTGCGAACCCCCGTGTTCCCATCCCGATGACCAACCCGATGCCCCGCCTCTCCCGTCCCCGCCTGGCCCTGCTGCTGGGTCTGCTCGGCTGTGGCGCCTTCAGTGCCACCGCTGCCCTGGCCAATCCCTGGCGTC
>JBEDAU010000174.1:0-3120 GCA_041177605.1 Cyanobacteriota bacterium
GGGGCGTGGGCACGCAGATCGGGGTCGTCGGCGTTGAGGATGCGGAGCTGGGAGCGCTCCAGCAGGCTGCGCTTGATCGCCCGGTAGGCCTCCAGGGTGCCGTGGCGCTCCAGGTGGTCGGGGGTGAGGGTGGTCCAGAGCCCGATCCGCGGCGCCACCTCCGGTGCGGCCTCGATCTGGTAGCTGCTCAGCTCCACCACCAGCCAGTTCGGCAGGCGCTCGGGATCCTGGAAGCGCTCCAGCACCCGCTCGGCGGCCGAGTGGCCCACGTTGCCCGCCATGGGCGCGTCCACACCGCTCTGCTGCAGCACGTGGCTGACCAGGTGGGTCACGGTGGTCTTGCCGTTGGTGCCGGTGATGCCGATCCAGGGCACGCCCGCGCTGGCCCGCCAGGCCGGCACCAGCTCGCCGTGCACCGCCACGCCCTGCTGGCGCAGCTCCTCCAGCAGCGGATGGTTCCAGCGGATGCCGGGGCTCACGATCACGTGGGTGATCGGTCGCTGCCGCAGCTCCCTGACCCGCTCCAGGCTGGCCTGCTCCAGCGGCAGGCCCAGCTCCACGGCAATGCCTTCGGCCTGCAGGGCCTGGGCTGTGTGCTCCAGGGCCGGGGTGCGGCGGCTCTCGATCACCGTCACCGCCTGGCCCTGGCCATGCAGGAGTCGGGCGGCGCCGACACCGGAGCGGCCCAGGCCGATCACCACGGTGACGCCGGCGGGTGCAGGGGGGGCGGGGTGAGCTGCTGCCTGGGCCAACGCTGCACAGCGATCAGGCCTTGCAGTATCCCCGCCGGCGTGGATCTGCGGAAGAGCCGGGCCTGATCGCGGTTTGCCCCGTGGCGTCGCGACCGCCGTCGAAACAGCCGTCGAGCCTGACGACGTGGATGCCGATTGAAAAAAGCACCTCCCAGAGGAGGGGTTGAATCGATATCAAGAAATGGGCGATACTGGAATCGAACCAGTGACTCCTACCGTGTCAAGGTAGTGCTCTACCTCTGAGCTAATCGCCCTCAGGGGTGCAGGAACATGTGCTCCTGTTGCCGCAACTTAGCAGCAGGGCGTGCGCTTCAGGATCGCCCCGCCCGGCTCACAGCCTCACCATCCCCACCCGCCAGCGCTCCCGCTTGGTGGGGGTGATGCTCTCCACCCGCAGTTCGCCGCGGCCGCTGATCCGCACCCGATCCCCCACAGCCAGCTCCCGGCTGGGGCTGGTGATCGGTTCCCAGTTCAGCCGCACCCGGCCAGCACGGATCCATTCGGCCATGCGGCTGCGCGAGACGCCGAAGCCGGCCGAGGCCACGGCGTCGAGTCGGCAGGAGGCTTCCACGCTGTGGCACTGGCGCGGCTGGCGCTGGGCCGGCAGCTGCAACGCCGCCAGGGGGCGGAGCTGCAGGCTCACGGGCACGGTTCGCACCAGCAGTGCGTCCGCCCCCGGGTCGGGGAGCAGCGTCGGCGCGGGGGCGCTGCTCACCACCGCCTGGGCGCCCCGATCGCCCCGCATCCAGATGTCGCCGATGGCGTCTGCCGTCAGGCCGGCTGCCAGCAGCGCGGCGCGCACGTCGTCGGGTTCGGCGGGATCGAACAGGAAGTTGCCGCTGATTTCCAGGCCGGTGAGTGGGGCCTCCAGGCTGGCTGGGTCGAGGGCCGCCTCCCGCCGCTGCAGCAGCAGGCAGCAGCGCTCGGCGCCGGGATAGCCCCCCTCGCGCGCCAGGCTCAGCTCGCTGAGGTCGCCCAGCCGCTCGGCGGCCTCCTCGGCCACGGCCCCGTCCACAAACCCCGTCCAGCAGGGCTCCCAGGTGCGCAGTGCCGTTTCGGCTGCGTCGATCGCTGCCCCGAGGGCCGCCGGATCCCGGCTGCCGGCCAGGAGCTCCTGCCTGGGCAGCAGGCCCGCCTTGGTGTCAGCCATGGGCTTCAGCTGTCCCCCAGCCGCACCACCGCCTGGGGCTTGGCGCGCTGCACCAGGGTCCAGGGCAGGTCGGCGCCGGGCCGGGTCTCGGCCACCAGCAGCCAGTTGCCCTCCTCCAGGCGGTTGCGCAGGCCGCGGATGCGGTCGTCGTCGGCGGAGCGCACCGAGGCGGCGGCGGCGAAGCTGCCCATCAACCCCGATCCCATGCCCAGCAGGGCGCCGAACAGGTGCTGGCTCCAGGATCCGAAAAAGGCCAGGGTGTCGAGATCGGTGATGTAGGTGAAGGTGAGCCCGGCCAGGAAGCCGAACGGGATCAGCCAGCGGGCCATGGAGCGCTGGCGCTGGCGCCGGGCCGTGGCCGGATCGAGCCGGGCGACCGCAGCCAGGGGGCTCTCGCCCTCACCGATGGCCACCAGCTGGGCCAGGGGCGGCTGCTGCTCCGCCAGCACGGCCCGGAGCTCCTGCAGCCGGCTGCGTTCCTTGAACACCATCACCACACTTGTCGTCACCCGGGAACCTGCCGATGCCAGTGGCCTGATTCTGGCCGCTCACTACACTTCACCTCCGGCCTCACCACCACGCTGTCGCGCCGGGCATGACCAAGGTTCTCGTCTCCGATCCCATCGACCAGGCGGGAATCGACATCCTCTCCCAGGTGGCCACGGTTGACGTGCGCACCGGCCTGCCGCCCGAAGACCTCAAGGCCATCATCGGCGACTACGACGGCCTGATGATCCGCTCGGGCACCACGGTGACGGCCGAGATCATCGAGGCGGCCGGCAAGCTGCGGATCATCGGCCGCGCCGGTGTGGGGGTCGACAACGTCGACGTGCCGGCCGCCACCAAGCGGGGCGTGCTGGTGGTGAATTCCCCGGAGGGAAACACGATCGCGGCGGCCGAGCATGCCCTCGCCCTGATGCTGTCGCTGTCGCGGCACGTGCCCCACGCCCACGCCAGCACCATGGCGGGCGGCTGGGATCGCAAGACCTACGTGGGCAACGAGCTCTACAAGAAGAAGCTCGGGGTGGTGGGCCTGGGCAAGATCGGCTCCCACGTGGCCCGGGTGGCCAAGGCGATGGGCATGGAGCTGCTGGCCTACGACCCGTTTGTCTCCGACGAGCGGGCCCAGCAGATGCAGGTGAAGCTGCTGCCCCTGGCCGAGCTGTTCGCCCAGGCCGACTACATCACCCTGCACCTGCCCCGCACCCCCGACACCGA
>JBEDAU010000175.1:0-3703 GCA_041177605.1 Cyanobacteriota bacterium
TCACCCCAGCCCATGGCGACGCCGGCAGGCCTCCACGATTGTGGTGATCAGCCCGTCGTAGGCCAGACCGCTGTGGGCCGCCACCATGGCGAGCGAACGCTGGGGGTGGAGGGTGGCATCGAGGTTCAGGTCGATCAGCTGGGGGCGACCCTCGGCATCGATGCGAAAGTCGAGCGTGGCGTAGTCCACCGGGCCCAGCAGCTCCGCCAGCCCCAGGGCTGCGGAGCGCAGCGGCTGCAGGGCCGGTTCGCTCAGGTCTGCCGCCAGCTTGCGATAGCCCCCCCTGCCGCTTGGCGGCCAGGTCCAGCAAGCGCTGCCCCAGCCCGGCGCCCTGGCCATCCACCGTCTCCACCGCCCCCAGCAACGTCCACGCGGCGGGCCCGCCAGGGCCCGCCAGGCCCACCGTGATCTCCCGACCGGCGACCAGCTGCTCACAGAGCACCGCCCCGCCGAACGCCCGGCCCAGCTGCTCCACGCGCTGGCGCAGCGCCCCCAGTCCCCAGTCGTTCTCAAAGCGCTCCAGCCCGAGCGAGTAGCCCTCGCTGCTTGGCTTGAGCACCGACACGGGCCAGGGCGGTAACGCCTCCACCGCGGCGGCATCCGCATAGCGCCGCCAGGGCGGTGTGGCGATGCCGGCCCAGCCCAGCAGCGGCTTCAGCCAGTCCTTGTTGAGCGCCAGTGCCTTGGCCGCCGCGTCGGCCCCCGTGTAGGGGATGGCCAGCTCCTCCAGCAGTGCCGGAGCGATGGCGGTGCGGCTGCGCGAGCGGGTGCGCACCGAGAGGTTGATCACCAGATCCGGTCGCTCACCACCCGCCGCCACACAGTGCTGCAGCAGGGCCTCCACCCCCACCAGCTCCTGCACCTGATGTCCCTGGCACCGCAGGGCCGCCGCCACCGCTGCCACCTCCTCCGGCTCCCGCCAGTGGTAGTGGGTGTGCTCCTGGGCCCCCGGCGCCGCCAGCAGCTGCTCGCGGTTCTCGTAGAGCAGGCCGATCCGCATCAGGCTGCCGCCGCAGCGACCCGAGCACCGGCGGACGCGCTTCGGGCTGCAGTGGGAGGGTCAAGCCAAACGGCTCCCGGCTCGATGGCCACGCTGAGCAGGCCTGAGGTCGCACTGCCGCGGCGGCTCTGGTGCCAGCGGCAGAGCAGCTCCCCGGGCCGCTCCGGCAGCTCGCCGAGCAGCTCCAGCTTGCCCTCCGCGTGGGTGAGGATGTAGCGAAAGCGTTTCACCGGCCCACTGCAGCGGCGGCGCACCTCCTCCACCAGCGCCAGTCCGTCCCGCAGCGGCAGCTGGAAGTGGGTGGCGTGTTTGACAGGCCGCGGGTGGAACAGGTACTGGGGCAGCACCCCGAGGCGATGCAACCGTTTGAACAGAACCGCCAGAAGGTCTGGATCGGCGTTCACGCCCCGCATCAGTGGAATCTGGGCGGTGAGCACACAGCCACTGCGGCGCAGGGCCGCGATCGCCTCTTCGGCGGCAGGGGTGAGCTCGCGGGGATGGTCGAAGTGGCATTGCACCACCACCTGAAAGCGGTCCTGGATCGCTGCCAGCACCTCCAGCAGGGCCGGATCGCCACTGAAACGGCTGGGCAGAAAGGCCGGCAGCTTGGTGCTGATCCGCACCTGCCAGAGGTGGGGGATCGATGCGAGCGCCGCCAACAGACGGCGCAACCGCTCGGTGCTGCACACCATCGGATCCCCACCCGAGAGCAGCACGTTGTCCACCTCGGGATGGGCAGCCACGTAGCCAATGGCCGCCTCCAGATCCTCAATCGTCTCCCGGGTCATCACGTCGCGGCTCATCAGCCGCCTGCGGAAGCAGTAGCGGCAATGGCCGGCACAGGCGTCGGTGAGCAGCAGCACGGCCGTCTGCTCGTATTTGTGCTGCAGGCCGGGCACCACCGTGGAGAGCGCTTCGCCACTGGTGTCGAGCTCCCCGTCGGGGCTGGCCTCATCGGCCGAAGGCAACAGCAGACGCCGCAGCGGATCCTCCGGGTCCGTCCAGTCGATCAGCGCGGCATAGCCCTCAGGCACCAGGAAAGGGAAGCTGCGCCGCGCAGCCACCACCCGTGCGCGATCCGCAGCCGGCAGGTCCGGCAGGGTGGAGGCCGGATCGGCGGCGATCTCCCGGGCCCGCTTCAGGCCCCGGAGGAGCTCGTCCTGCCAGGTCAGCGCTGCTGCTGCCATGGTCGGGGGCGGCTGATCTGAAGTGCAGGCAGGTTAGGGGAACTGGCGGGATTGGCCAGAATGGCCAGAGCCGTGTGGGTCCCGATGGCGCTGCCGCTCTGGGCCCGCCCCCTGCGGGCCGAGCTCCGCCAGCGCTGGCTCAACCGGGGCTACCGGCGACGGGGCCTGGGCCGCCACGGGATGCCCGTGCTGGCTTCGGCCTGGCCCGCCCCGGGCCTCTCCGGCTGGTGCTGGGGCAGCTGCACTACCCCGGTGAAGCGGCGTGGCGATGCCTGGGCCGACGCCGATCGCCTCCACAACATGGCCCTGGCGATCGCCCAGCTCGATGGCCTGCTGCTGGGGCCGGGCCAGGTGCTCAGCTTCTGGCAACACGTCCCGCCCCCCCTGGCGCGCCACGGCTATCGGGCCGGGCCGATGCTGGTGGGCGGCGAGCTGCGGTGGGAAATCGGCGGCGGCCTCTGCCAGGTGTCCACCACCCTGTTCGGAGCGCTGCTCCAGGCCGGCTGCACATTGCTGGAGCACAGCAACCACAGCCGCGACGCCCACGGCGAGGACCGGTTCTTCACCCTCGGCCAGGACGCCGCCGTGGCCTACGGCTTCAAGAACCTGCTGGCCCGCAACGACCACGACCAGCCCCTGCAACTGCGCCTGGCCCTCAGCGGCGCTGGCGCAGGACTGCAGCTGCAGGCAGCGCTGTGGGGTCCGGCTCCCGCTCCGCTGCGGGTCCGGCTGGAATCGCGCCGGGTCGACCTCCCTGGCGTCGCCGACCCGGCGGCCCCGGCGGTGGTCGAGACCTGCCGCTGGCTGGCCCCCGCCGCCGGCGGCGATGCGCCTGGCTGGCAGCTCGATTACCACTACCTCTACACGTACCTGCCGCCCCTGTTCCCCTCCCCCTGAATGGCCATGTCCCCTGAGCCCGATGACGCCATCCGCGTGCCCCACGGCCAGATCGGCCGTTTCATCGCCGCGGCCCTGGCGCGGCGGGGCCTGCGCCCCGAGGTGGCCGAGGCGATCGAGGCGCACCTGGTGCAGGCCAACCTCTGGGGGATCGATTCCCACGGCCTGCAGCAGCTGATCGGCTACGACCGCAGTCTTGGCAGCGGCCGCATCAACCCCGACCCCCATCTGCGCTTCAGCGCCAGCCACGCCTGCCTGCTGCGCCTCGACGCCGACCGCAGCCCGGGCCAGTACGCCGCCCGCGAGGGCATGGCGAAGCTGATCGCCGTGGCCCGCCGCACCGGCATGGCCGCCCTCGGCATCACCAACAGCAACCACTTCGGCGTGGCGGGGGTCTACACCCGCATGGCCGCCGCCGCCGGGATGGTGGGTTTCGCCACCAGCGACACCAACGTGGTGGATCTGGCCCCCTGGGGCGGCACCGAAGCCCGCCTGGGCAACAACCCCCTCTCCTGGGCGCTGCCCTGCGGCGACTCGCCCGTGGTGCTCGACATGGCGGCCGGCCTGGTGAGCGGCGGGCGGATCCGCCACTTCGCCCACCGGAATCGGCAGCCCCAGG
>JBEDAU010000176.1:0-5556 GCA_041177605.1 Cyanobacteriota bacterium
CCCTTTGGCTGCTGTATCGCGGCTCGCCATCGCAGCGGGGACACGGGCCGTAGCTGACAGCACTCAGACCACTGATGTGGTCTTGCGTCACTGCCGTTGCACCACTGCCTGCCGCTGGGCAGACCGAGTGATTACCACCGTCTCTCTCCGGTGTCTGCATCGGTCTCCAAGTCAACCGGGGGCGTGAGAGCCAAAAACGGACTGATCTGAAAAATGGCCGCAAAAATGGCCACATTGAAGGGCGGGGCGCCAGGCCGATGGGGGGAGCCTCAACCGTCAAGCGCAAGCTCCAGGGGTGGATCCCACAGATAGCGCCCCAACGGCAGACGGCCCTGACCATCCACGGGGATCCCCTCGGTGCGCAGCAGCTCGGCCTGGATCCAGTCGCTGCCCTCGCGGCTGGGGCTGAAGCTGATCCGCCCCTGGGCATTCACCACCCGGTGCCAGGGCACCGCTGCGGGCAGGGCCAGCCGGCGCAGGGCCCAGCCCACCTGGCGGGCGCAGCCGTAGGCGCCGATCAGTTCGGCGATCTGGCCGTAGGTGGCCAGCCGGCCCCAGGGGATCAGGGCCACGGCGGCGTAGACGCGCTGGTCGAAGCTGGAAGGCGCCATAGCGCCATTGTCTGCCGATGCCCCTGCTGCCGCGCCGCTTCGAACGCCTCAAGGCCGTGCTCGACCGGCGCATGGGCGACCTCACGGTGCTGCTGGAGCACGTGGAAAAACCGCACAACCTCTCGGCGATCCTGCGCAGCTGCGATGCGGTGGGGGTGCTGGAGGCCCATGCGGTGTGCCTGGCCGGGCGGCTGCCCACCTTCAACAGCACGGCGCAGGGCAGCCAGAAGTGGGTGCCACTGCAGCTGCACGGTTTCAGCAGCGAGGCGCTGCAGGGCCTGAAGGCCCGGGGGTTCCGCGTCTACGGCACGCTGCTGAGCGACAGCGCGATCGACTACCGCCAGTGCGACTTCACCGGCCCCACGGCGTTTGTGCTGGGGGCGGAGAAGTGGGGCCTGAGCCCGGAGGCGGCCGCGCTGGTGGACCAGGCGGTGATCATCCCGATGCGGGGGATGGTGCAGTCGCTGAATGTGAGCGTGGCCACGGCCACGCTGCTGTTTGAAGCCCTGCGCCAGCGCCAGGCCGCCGGCCTGGTGCCCGAGGCGGGCGAAGGGGTGGCGCCGGAGCAGTACCGGCGCCGGTTGTTCGAATGGGCCTACCCGGAGGTGGCGGCCTGGTGCCGGCGGGAGGGGCGCCCCTATCCGGCGCTGGATGCGGAGGGGGCGATCGCCGAGGAGCTGCCGCGCACCCTGCGGCTGCGCTGCTGAACGCGGCGCCAGCGGCTCAGGGCAGGCAGCTGAGCAGGCGCTGGCGGAGCAGCTCAGTGAGCTCAACCGGCTCCTGGCCGCTGACCAGGATCGGCTCAGCCACCTGCAGGCGGGCCCGGCGGGCGCCGAGGCGGGGCCGGCCGGGCAGGCTGCCGCCGCGGATCCGGGCCAGGCCGTCGTGCAGCAGCAGGGCTGTTTCGGCGAAGCGCTCGAAACTGGGTCGCTCGGCCACGTAGCGGCCCGACACGGCCACGAAGGTCTCCACCAGGCGCATGTGACGCAGGGCCAGGTCGGCCTCCGCGGCCGTCCAGTCGGCCAGCTGGCGCTCGAGCGGCGCCAGGCGCCGGCGCGGGGGCAGGTCTTCGCGGTGGATCCACTGCCAGGCCGCCTCCTCGAGGCGGCGGCAGCGGTCTTCGGGACTGCCCCGCGGCTGCAGCGGCAGCCGCGCTTCCGCCAGGGCCAGCACCCGCTCACGCAGGACGGCGATGCGCTCCGGCAGGGGCAGGGAGCCCCCAGGGCCGGCCCCTCCGCCATCGAGCCGGTCGTAGAAGGCTTCCAGGGCGGCGAGCAGGATCTCCCCGAGCCGCCGCAGGCGCCGGTAGCGCCCCTCTGGGGTGGTGGCCGTCAGGGGAACAAGGCCGAGCTGGCGCTCCAGGCGGGCCAGCAGCCGATCGAGCCGCCCCCAGGGGGCCTTTGGGTAGGTGTAGTGGATGCCGATCGGCACAATCCACACGGGCTGCTCCAGGCCGGCCCGGCGCAGGTCGCTGGCACACCAGAGGGCCAGCCGGGCGGCGCCGGGCTCCAACGGCCCCAGCCACTCGCCGTGGCCGTTGGTGGCCCCCTCCGGTGCCAGCACGAAGGGGAAGGGGCCCTCGCGCAGCAGCTGGCGGGCCTGGCGCAGGGCACTCCAGTCGGGGTGACGGCCGCGCCGCACCGACACGCCGCCGAGGCGGGAGAGCAGCCAGCCCAGCGCCCGGCCGCCCCAGAGCGGCATGCCACGGTCGTAGAGAAAGTGCACCGGCTGGGGCCGCAGCCGCCGCGGCAGGGCCCGCGACAGCAACCACAGCCCGCAGAGCGGATCGTCGACCTCGCTGTGGCGAAAGGCGAGCAGCAGGCGGCAACGGCCCTGGCGGAACTGCTCCAGCAGGGTCACCAGCGGCTCGCCATCCTCCAGCTCCAGCGCGGTGATGCCGACGGGCAGCCAGCGCAGCAGCCGCAGCCGCAGCAACAGGGGCAGCAGCCGGTTGAGGGCGCCATGCAGGGCGGGGCTGAAGGCCGGCGGGATCGGCGCCAGCGGCGGCTGCAGGCGGGCGAGTCGGTGGCTCATGGCCCCTGGAGTGGAGCCGCGAACCGGGCCCCCAGCCAGGCCAGCAGATCGGCGCACACCCGCTGGCGCTCCCGGTCATCGAACAGCTCATGCAGGCTGTCCGCATAGGGGATCAGCGTGACATCGCTGCAGCCGTCCGTGGAGCCGTCCGTGCCGCTGGCCACGGCGTCGCGGTAGTGGCAGGTGGCGGCCGGGTTCACCACCGTGTCGGCGCTGCTGAGCAGGATCAGCAGCGGCACCGGGAACGACGGGGCCACGCGCCGCAGCTGGCGCTGCACCCGCAGCAGGGCCGCCACCAGGCCGGCCGTGATCCGGTCATGGCGCAGGGGGTCGTGGCGGATGGTCTCCCAGACGGCGGGATCCCGGGCGGTGGCCTCCAGGGCGATGCCGTTGGTCTGGGGGAGGGCGGGCCAGAGCACCGCCAGCAGCGGCACCAGCCGCAGCCGCCAGGAGGGCCACAGGGCCAGGGCGGGGTTGGCCACCACCGCCGCCGCCACGCTGGCCGGATGGGCCTGCATGTAGTCGAGCACGATGGCGCCGCCAAGGCTGTGGCCCAGCAGCACCAGCGGCAGCCCGGGGGCTGCCGCGGCCGTGTGCTGCAGCAGAGCCGATACCGCGTCGCGGAACTGGCGCCAGTGGCGCAGGCCGCCGCGGGGGCCGGGCGAGCGGCCATGGCCGGGCAGATCCACGGCGGTCACCACCAGGCCCGCTGCCGTGAGCGCCTCGGCCAGGGGTGCAAAGGTGGCCCCATGGCTGCCGAGGCCATGCACCAGGGCCAGGCCGGCCCAGGCAGCTGGAGCCCCTGGAGCCGGCCGCCAGAGGTGGAAGGTGAGCGGCTGGGGGTCGGCCATCGGAGCGGCGGCGCGCAGCTCAGGACTTGCCGCTGAGCCAGCTCTCCAGCCCCTCCCCCAGGAAGGAGAGGCCGAGCACCAGCACGAACATGGCCAGCCCCGGGTAGAGGGCGGTCCACCAGATGCCGGTGGGCAGGGCGGTGAGGGCCTGCTGCAGGTCGCCCCCCCACTCGGGGATGGTTTCGGGCAGGCCGAGGCCGAGGAAACCGAGGCCCCCGAGCACCAGCACCGCATCGGCGGCGTTGAGCGTGAGCAACACCGGCACCGAGGTGATCACGTTGCGCAGCAGATAGCGGCGCAGGATCCAGAGGGGGCCGGCGCCGAGGGAGCGGGCCGCCTCCACGAACAGCTCGGCCTTCACCTGGGCGCTCTGGTTGCGCACCACGCGGAAATACTGGGGGATGTAGACGACGCAGAGGGCGGCGGCGGCGTTGGGCAGGCCGCGGCCCAGCAGGAAGGCCAGCACCACCGACAGCAGCAGCACCGGCAGGGTGTAAAGGGTGTCCATCAGCAGCACCAGCAGCCGATCCACCCAGCCGCCCAGGTAGCCGCTCACCATGCCGAGCGGCACACCCACCACCAGGGCGATCACCAGGGCCAGCAGCACCACCTGCAGGGCCACGCCGCTGCCGGCCAGGGTGCGCACGCACACGTCGCGGCCGAGGCGGTCGGTGCCGCACCAGTGGCCCAGGGATGGCGGCGCATAGATCGGATTGCTGAGGCCGGCGTTGGCATCGGGCAACCAGCCCAGGTGCACCAGCAACGGCGTGAGCAGGGCCACCAGGCCGTAGAGCGCCACGATCACCACCCCCCAGCGGGCCAGCCGGGCGGAGAGCTGGGGGGGGCGGCGCAGCGGGAAGCCTGCGGGCACGGCGGCGAACCGGGGCGGTCCCCAGTTCAGCAGACCGGTCAAGCCAGGGGTTGCTGCAGCGGATCTGCCGCACTCCTAACCTGACCCCATGCCAGCAAGCGAGACCACCCCCCAGCGGGTGCTGATCGTTGACGATGACGCCCGGCTGCGCAGCTGCCTGGCGGAGGAGCTGGGGCTCGAGGGCTACACGGTGGTGCAGGCCGGCGACGGCCAGGCGGCCCTCGGCGAGGCCCGCCATGGCGGGGTGGATCTGGTGGTGCTCGACTGGACCTTGCCCGACTTCAGCGGCGTGGAGGTCTGCCGGCGCCTGCGGGCGACCGGGGTGAGCACGCCGGTGCTGATGCTCTCGGGGCGCGATGAGGTGCGCGACCGGGTCGAAGCCCTGGACGCGGGGGCAGACGACTACCTGGTGAAGCCGTTCTCGATCGAGGAACTGCTGGCCCGGCTGCGGGCGCTGCAGCGACGGGCCGGCGGTGAAGGCCCCAGCGGGGCAGCGGACCCGGTGCTGGAGCTGGCCGATCTCCGGGTCGACACCGCCAGCCGCGAGGTGCAACGGGGCGGGGCACCGGTGCATCTGAGCGTGCGCGAATACGACCTGCTGCTCTGCCTGCTGCGCCGGGCGAATGCGGTGGTGACCCGCCAGCAGATCCTCGATGAGGCCTGGGGGGAAAATTTCTTCGGCGACACCAACGTGCTCGACGTCTACATCCGCTACCTGCGCCAGAAGCTGGAGCGGCCCGGCCTGCCGACCCTGGTGCAGACCGTGCGAGGCGTCGGATTCATGTTGAAACCAGGCCCCAGCAAGGTGTGACCGATGCGCGTGGCGGTGGTCGACGATGACTCGCGGATCCGCGCCCTGCTGGCCGATGAACTCGAGGATGCCGGCTGCACGGTGCTGCGCTGTGGCGGCGCGGCTGCCCTGCTGGCCGCCGCGGAGCTGGCCCAGATCGAGCTGGTGTTGCTCGACCTGGCCATGCCGGAGATGGATGGCATCCGCTGCGTGCGGGAGCTGCGCAGCCGCGGCTACGCGGGCAGGGTGCTGATCGTGACGGCCCTGTGTGATCCTGCCCAGCGGCTGGAGGCCCTGGCCGCCGGCGCCAACGACTACCTGCTCAAGACCGACCTGCTGGCGGGGGTGGATCAGCTGCTCGGGGCCTGAGCCGGCAACACCAGCTGGAAATCCGCGCCG
>JBEDAU010000177.1:0-19885 GCA_041177605.1 Cyanobacteriota bacterium
TGCGCCGCTTCAAGCGCCAGGTGTCCAAAGCTGGGATCTTTGCTGATCTGAAGCGGCTGCGCCACCACGAAACTCCCACTGAGAAGTACAAGCGCAAGGCCCAGCAGCGCCGTCGCCGTCGCTGATTCAGCCACCGGGGTTCGCACCTCTTGGTTCACGGTCTCCTGGATCCTGACCGATCTGGGGGTTGCCAGGGTGGCAAGGTGCCAACAGGTCTTTTTACCTGTTGGCTGTGTGAGATGGCGTAGCCACCTTGAGGTTGCCTGTCGTCAGTTCAACGCCATGCCTGCCCTCACCTCCCTGTCCAAGTCCCCCTTGCGGGAGTTGGAGCGACTGGCTGTCTGGTTCGCCGACGCCATCCAGCACGCCATCGGCAGCCTCAGCGATCAGGAGGCGATGGCGCCTCCCCTGATTGGCGTCCAGCCCTACCGCGACCGTCCATCCAAGCTCCGGTAGGTGAGGGCTTCGGCGATCTGGCCGCCGCCGATCCGTTCGGTACCGGCCAGATCCGCCAGCGTGAGGGCCACACGCAGCAGCCGTTCCCCGGACCGGGCGGAGAGGTGCCGCACGCGCAGTGCCGCTTCCCAGAGTTCCAGGGCCGGTTCCTCGATCCGCAGCCCGCGCTGCAGGGCTGCTCCCGAGAGCTCGGCATTGCTGCAGCCAGCTGGGTTGCGCCGTTGCATCCGCTCCCGGGCAGCCTCCACCCGCTGTCGCACCGTTGCGGTGTTCTCGGTTGGCGTTGCGGTGGCTGCCTCCGGGACAGCAGGGCGGAAGGGAGCACTGAGCGCCTGGCTGTCGGGGCGCTGCAGCACCACCTGCAGATCGATCCGATCCAGCAGCGGCCCGGACAGACGCCCCCAGTAGTGCTGCCTCTGGTTGGCGTTGCAGCTGCAGCTGCGCTCGGGATCGCCGTGCCAGCCGCAGGGGCAGGGGTTGGTGGCCGCCACCAGGGTGATGCGGCATGGAAAGCGGCTGCGGTGGCGCGCACGGTGGATCCACAGTTCGCCCTCCTCCAGCGGTTGACGCAGCCGATCGAGCACCTCGCGCCGGAACTCCGCCAGCTCATCGAGAAACAGGATGCCCCGATGGGCCAGGGCCAGTTCCCCCGGCCTGGGGATGGCGCCGCCGCCGATCAGGGCCGCCCCGGTGCAGCTGTGGTGCGGCGCCCGGAACGGGCGGCTGCTGACCAGTCCGCCCCCTTCCCCCAGCAGCCCCGCCACGGAGTGGATGCCGGTGAGCTCCAGGGCCTCGGCCGGGCTCAGCGGTGGCAACAGCCCGGCCAGGCGCCGGGCCAGCATGGTCTTGCCGCTGCCGGGTGGACCGCACAGCAGCAGGTGGTGGCCCCCGGCCGCAGCGATCTCCAGGGCGCGACGGCCGTGCTGCTGGCCGCGCACATCGGCCAGATCCTCGCTGGCCGGCGCGGCTGGCTGGCTGGGTCGGTGTGGGGGTGAACCGGGCGGCGGCGGCTGGCGTAACAGCGTCACCGCCTCCCCCAGCCGGGCTGCCGGCCAGACCTGCAGGCCATCCACCAGGGAGGCCTCAGCCCCGTTGGCGGCCGGCACCAGCAGAGCCCGGGCCCCCTGCTCGCGGGCCGCCAGGGCGATGGCCAGGCAGCCGCGCACCGGCCGCAGCTGGCCATCGAGGCCCAGTTCGCCGCAGCTCCACACCCCCGTGATCTCCGCCGGCGCCAGCTGGCCGCTGGCCACCAGCATCGCCAGGGCCACCGGCAGGTCAAAGCCCGGTCCCTCCTTGCGCAGATCGGCCGGAGCCAGGTTCACCACCACGCGGGTGAGCGGCACCTTGAAGCCACCGTGGCGCAGGGCGGAGCGCACCCGCTCCCGCGCCTCCTGCACCGCCGCATCGGCCAGGCCCACCATCTGCAGCCCCGGCAAACCGGGAGCCAGGTCTACTTCCACCGTCACCGAGCGGGCTTCCAGGCCCAGCAGGGCCGCCGTGCTGCACCGTGCCAACATCGCCCCAACGGCTCACTGATCCGTCAGTGCCACCCCCGTCCCAGGGGCAGGCCCATTCCCGTTCTTCGCGCTGCAGCAGGTCCCATGGCGAGCCCCGCCGATCCCGCCGCCAACGACACGATCTTCGGCCGCATCCTGCGCGGGGAGATTCCCTGCGACCAGGTGTACGCCGATGAGCACTGCCTGGCGTTCCGCGACGTGGCTCCCCAGGCGCCGGTGCACATCCTGGTGATCCCGCGCCTGCCGATCGCCCGTCTCGACCAGGCCGGCGAGGAGCATGCCGGCCTGTTGGGTCACCTGCTGCTGGTGGCTGCCCGGGTGGCTCGCCAGGAGGGGTTGAGTGGTTTCCGCACCGTGATCAACAGCGGCGTCGAGGCCGGCCAGACGGTGTTCCATCTGCATGTGCACGTGCTGGGCGGCCGCGATCTGGCCTGGCCTCCGGGCTGATGCCGCGCTGCGGCCTGGCAGCGGCGACAATGCCTCCACGCCGTGCCGCCCCATGAATCCCCTCAAGGCCTTTCGCAGCCAGCTCGGCAAGCTGCAGCGCCTGGCCCAGCCCTATTTCCTGCCGGTGGAGGACACCCGCGCCTGGCAGTTCCTGCTGCTGGTGGTGGCCCTGCTGGCCGTGGTGGTGGGCACCACCCTGCTGCTGCTCACCGGTGCAGTCGCGCTCAGCGGAGCCCTGATCCCGGAGCTGCGCGGTCGCTTTCTCCCCGGCGTGCCGGAGCAGGTGGCGGCGATCTGGCGCGGGCCGATCGGCGCGGTGGTGATGGCGGCGCTGGCCGCCGGCCTGGGCTGTTTCGGCGTGTTCCGCAGCAAGCTGCGCCAGGGCCGCTGGCTGCCCTGGCTGCTGCTGGGGGTGATCGTGCTGCTGATCCTGGTGATCAACGGCATCAACGTGGGCATCAGCTTCATTGCCCGCAATGTGGACAACACGCTGGTCGCCTACGACAACGAGGGCTTCTGGCAGACCGTGGCGATCTACGCCTTCTGCCTCGTGCTGGCGCTGCCGATCCGGGCCCTGCAGAGCTATCTGATCCCGCGCCTGGGGCTGATGTGGCGGGAGTGGTTGAGTGGTCGGTTGCTGAATCGCTACCTGTCCAACCGTGCCTACTACGTTCTCAACCCCAACGACGAAACGGCCGAGGAAATCGATAACCCCGACCAGCGAATCTCCCAGGACGCCGCCAGCTTCACCGGCACCAGCCTCAGTGTGACGGTCGAGATCCTCTCAGCCCTGCTCACGTTTTTCAGCTTCATCATCGTGCTCTGGAGCATCAGCTCCACCCTGGCGCTCTGGTTGCTGGCCTATTCGGTGGGGGGCACGGCCCTGATCATCTTCGCCAGCCGCAAGCTGGTGGCCCTTAATTACCAGCAGCTCAAGCTGGAAGCTGATTTCCGCTACGGCCTGGTCCATATCCGCGACAACGCCGAGTCGATCGCCTTCTACCGGGGGGAGCAGCAGGAAGCCAAGGAGGCTGGCAGGCGGCTGGGTGGGGCCATTCGCAACTACAACCGCCTGATCATCTGGGAGGCGTTGATCAGCGTGATCCAGCGCTCCTACGACTACTTCTCCCGCTTCCTGCCCTGGCTGGTGATCGCGCCGATCTACTTCGCCAAGCAGGTCGATTTCGGCGTCTTCGGCCAGGCCAGCATCGCCTTTTCCCAGGTGCTGTTTTCGGTCAGTTACATCGTCAACAACATCGATCGCCTGGCAGCCTTCTCCGCCTCGATCAGTCGCCTGGAGGGCTTCCAGGGCAAGGTGGAGGCGATTGCCGGGCAGAACGCCAGCCTGGAGGCCCGCGAGCAGGCGAGCCGCTCGGTGCGCCGCGATGGCGCCATCCTGGTGAGCCATGTGGATCTGGTGCCTCCCCGCAGCCAGCGGCTGCTGATCCGCGATCTGAGTGTGGAGGTCGACAACCACCAGCGGCTGCTGGTGGTGGGGCCCTCCGGCTGTGGCAAGACCAGCTTCCTGCGCATGGTGAGTGGGCTGTGGCCGCCGGCCGCGGGGCACGTGGAACGGCCCGGGGAAGGGGAGCTGCTGTTTATCCCCCAGAAGCCCTACATGCTGCTGGGCAGCTTGCGGGAGCAGCTCTGCTACCCGCAGCAGCCGGAGCGCTTCAGCGATGAGCAGCTGCGCCACGTGCTGGAGCAGGTGCGGCTCAGCGAGCTGGTGTCGCGCTACCCCGATCTCGACATCAAGCAGGACTGGCCGCGGCTGCTGTCGCTGGGCGAACAGCAGCGCCTGGCCTTCGCCCGTCTGCTGCTCACGGCGCCGCGGTTCGTGGTGCTCGATGAGGCCACCAGCGCCCTCGATGTGGCCACCGAGCGCCATCTCTATGCGCTGCTGGCCCAGCGCGAGATGGCGTTTGTGAGCGTCGGGCACCGGCCGACGCTCACCGCCTTCCACGACACGGTGCTGGAGCTGGATGGCACGGGCAGCTGGCGTTTGCTGCCGGCCGCCGGCTATGACGTGGGCCGCCATGCCTGATCCGATGACCGACGCCGCCAGCCCCGAGCGGGCCACCCCAGCCACCAGTGCCACCACGGCCGACGTGCCGGCTTTCGGTTGGAGTGCCTACGCCGAGCGTGTCAATGGCCGCTTCGCCATGGTCGGCTTTGCTGCCGTGCTGCTGATCGAGGCCCTCAGCGGCGACACCTTCCTGCACTGGGCGGGCCTGGTGCCTTGAGCGCCCCCTCCCCCGGGGTGGCGGTGCTGGGCTATCTGGCTGCCAGCCTCACCACCTTGAGCTTCATTCCCCAGGCGATCAAGACCCTGCGCACTGGCGACACCAGCGCCATCTCCCTGCGCATGTATGCCCTGTTCACCTGTGGCATCGCCCTCTGGGGCCTGTACGGCCTGCTCACCGGTGACGGTCCGCTGATCGTGGCGAATGCGATCACCCTGGTGAGTGCGGGGCTGATCCTGGATCGCAAGTGGCGGGCGTTCTGGGGGGCGCGGCGGGGCTGAGCGGCCTGGAGCCTGCGGTCACCGTCCACCGGGGGGCGCGGATGCGGTTCAGGGGAGCTGGATCAGGTCCACCTGCCAGAGGCCGTTGCGGCTCACCTGCACCGCCAGTTCCCGGCCGTCGGCCCGCATCTGCACCCTCACCGGCACGCCGGGCGGGGTGATTGGGATCGGCTGGAGGCTCTGCACCGGGCGGCGATAGAGCACCAGTTCGGTGCGCCCCTCCAGGTGACGCACCAAGGCCAGCCGCTCCCCGTTGGCGGCCAGGCTCACGCTCAGGGGTTGGGCGTCGGGGCGGTTGAGGCCCGGCAGCGGCACCGGCTGCTGGCGCTCCAGGTCGAGCAGCAGCACCCGCTCCCGACCGTCGCCACCGGTCAGGGCACCCGCGCCCCCGTGGATCACGGCCAGCCAGCGCCCCGCCAGGGCCGGATCACGGTTGCTGCCCGCCTGCTCCAGCTGGCGGTTGAGGCCTGCCAGGGGCACCGGCATGGCCCCCAGGCAGCCGCCCAGGCCGAGGCAGACCAGGGCTGAGATGGCCGCCTGCGCCGTCCGTTGTCCAGGCCGGGCTGGCCCTGGCGGTCGCTGCTGCGTCATGGCCGCACGGTTCCGCTGCTGCCGCTCTGCAGGCCCGGTGCCGGGTCCCGTTCCAGCAGGCCGGAGAGGTCGAACACCTCCACCTGGTTGCGGCCGTTGCGCCAGAGCTGCACCGCCAGCCGCTGGCCATCGGGCGCCAGGCTCACTTGCTCGGGGGCGCTGCCGCCGGGCAGGGGGAGGGACAGGGGGCGCCCCGTGAGCCGGTCTTCGATCAGCACCGCCCGCTGCGGACCCCGCTGCACGAGCACCGCCAGGTAGCGGCCGTTCCAGCTCAGGGATGGGGAGCGATGGGGGTGTTGGCCGCCCAGGTGGCGCAGGGGCAGCACCCGGCCGCTGGGCTGCTCCTGCAGGATCACCCGCCCCAGGCCCTGGCGCTCCACCACCGAGGCCAGCAGGCGGCCATCGCCACTCAGGGCCGGATCGCGGCGCTGTTCCGCCCCCAACCCGGCCGGGCCGGCCGGGCGGCGCATCCAGGCACCACCCTCACAGCCGGCCAGCGCCAGGGCGCTCCAGGCCAGCAGGAGGCCAGGCAACAACCGGAGCCTGGTCGCTGCTCGGCCTGGGCACGCCACGGTCCGAGACGCCGGGCTCAGTCGTCGAAGCGGGAACTGTTGTCGCGCGGGCGCGGGCGCGGGCTCCCGGCGACTCCGGCTCCACCGGCCGCCGGCCGGGGGCGGCTGGCGTTGGTCTCGCCAGCAGGGGTGGGGCTGATCGGGCTGAAGTCGGCATCGCTGATCTCGCCGGCGCCGCCGCCGCGGATCGGTGTGCCCTGGGGAATGGCCCCAGCTGCTCCGCCGGTTGGAGCGGGGCGGCGGCTGGAGCGGGGCATGGTGTCGGCGCTGGCGGTGGGCCGGCTGCCCCGCCGTGGTTCAGGGCCGCTGTCACGTTCGCGTCGCCGGGCCCCGAACTCAGGCTGGGGCCGGCCGGAGGGGCCTGCGCTGTAGGAGCTGCGCTCCGGGGGAGGTGCCTGTTCGCCGGCGACGTCCCAGTCCTCGTCGGTGCGGGCGCGGCGGCTGGCGGCCCGTTCGGGAATGGCGGCCCGGCTGCTGCGGCGCGGCCGGTAGAAGTCGTCCTCGTCGTCGCGGGCCGGAATGCGGCGGCTCAGGGGCTGGGGTTCGTCGAAGCGCTCCACCTCCCGATCGCCCCAGTTGCTGCCGCCCATGCGGGGGCGGTAAGGCCCCGCCGGCGCCGGCTCGTCGTCGTCGAAGTAGGAGGAGCGGCGCGCCTGCTCGGTGGTCACGCCCCGCAGGCGCACGCTCTCGTAGGCGAAGAAGACCGTGGTGCCGGCCAGCAGGAACTGGCCGAACTGCAGGATCGGGTCGAGGCGCCAGCCCTGAAAAAACAGAATGCCGCCGCAGAGCAGGCCCACGGCGGCAAAGAAGACGTCGTAGTCGCGGGCCAGGGCAGGTTTGAAGCTGCGCATGAAGTAGAGCAGCGCTCCACCCACCGCCAGCACGATGCCCACAATGCTGGCCCAGTTGAGGCTGGCGTTGACCACGGCACGCTCGGCCCCGGCTGGCTGGGACCCCGAAAGATGAACTCACTCTAGGCAGGGTGTGGGCCCTGCCCTGGAGATCAGAGTTTGCGATCGACGCGGTCGTTCTGGCTGATCAGGACCAGGGCCACGCTGATCGGCACCACCACGATCACGGCGCCCCACACGAGGCTGCTGAGGAAGTTGGCGAGGGAAGGGGTCATGTCGTCGACTGCTGCAGCAGAGGCAGATCCAGGGCGGATCCTAGGCAGTGACCGCCGCTGCCTACGCTTGAACCCCCAGCTGCTTAGAGCTTTGTGACGGCCCACCCCGCTGCGTCGGCTCTCCCCGCCGCCCTCGCCCTGCCCGGCACGCCGCTCGCTTGGCTGCACCTGCTGCTGGGGCTGGGGTTGGCGCTGTGGACCCTGTTGTTCCTGTTCCGGATCGTGCTCACCTGGTATCCCCAGGTGGATCTGCAGCGCGGTCCCATGCGGCTGATCGGCGTGCCCACCGAACCGCTGCTGGCCCCCACCCGGCGGTTGATCCAGCCGATCGGGGGTGTTGACGTGACGCCGGTGGTGTGGGTGGGCCTGATCAGCCTGCTGCGGGAGCTGCTGGTGGGCCAGCAGGGCCTGATCAGCCAGCTGCTGCTGCGCGCCGGCTCCGTCGCCTAGGCCCGGGGCGGCGGCAGCATCTCCTGCTCCACGAATTTCGTGTGCACATCGCCGGCCTGGAATTCGGGCCGATCCAGCAGCTGCAGGTGGAACTCGATCGTGGTGGGGATGCCGGTGACGGCACATTCCGACAGGGCCCGCCGCAGGCGCCGCAGGGCATGCTCGCGGTCGACCCCCCAGACGATCAGCTTGCCGATCAGCGAGTCGTAGAAGGGGGGGATTTCGTAGCCCGTGTACACGTGGCTGTCGAAACGCACCCCAGGGCCGCCAGGGGGCAGCCAGCCGGTGATCTTGCCGGGGGCGGGCCGGAAATTCTGGCGCGGGTCTTCGGCGTTGATCCGCACCTCGATGGCGTGGCCGGTGAGCCGGATCTCGTCCTGGCGCAGCGAGATCGGCTCGCCGCCGGCGATGCGCAGCTGCTCGGCGATCAGGTCGACCCCGGTCACCATCTCGGTGACCGGATGCTCCACCTGGATGCGGGTGTTCATCTCCATGAAATAGAAGTTGCCGGTGCGATCGACCAGAAACTCCACGGTGCCGGCGCCCTCGTAGCCGATCGTGCGCGCCGCCGCCACCGCGGCTTCGCCCATCTGGCGGCGCAGCTCCGGATCGATGGCGACGCTGGGGGCCTCCTCCAGCAGCTTCTGGTGCCGGCGCTGGATCGAGCAGTCGCGCTCCCCTACGTGCACCACGTTGCCGTGGCGGTCGGCCAGCACCTGCACCTCCACGTGGCGGGGCCGGTCGATGAATTTCTCCATGTAGAGGCCGGGGTTGCCGAAGGCGGCTTCCGCTTCCCCCTGGGCGGCCTTGAACAGATTCTCCAGCTGATCCGGGCCGGGCACCAGCCGCATCCCGCGGCCGCCGCCACCGGCGGTGGCCTTGATCATCACCGGGTAGCCCATCGATTCGGCCAGGGCTGCCGCCTGCTGCGGGGTGTCGAGCAGCCCCTCGCTGCCGGGAATGGTGGGCACGCCCACCCTCTGCATGGTGGCCTTGGCCGTCGACTTGTCGCCCATCGAGCGGATCGCCTCGGGGCTGGGGCCCACGAAGGTGATGCCGTGGTCGGCGCAGATCTCGGCGAACTTGTCGTTTTCCGCCAGGAACCCGTAGCCCGGGTGGATGGCGTCGGCGCCGCGGGAGGTGGCGGCCGCCAGGATATTGGGAATGTTGAGGTAGCTCTTGGAGCTCGGGGCCTCTCCGACGCAGACGGCCTCATCGGCCAGCTGCACGTGCAGGGCGTTCTTGTCGACCGTGCTGTAGACCGCCACGGTGGGGATGCCGAGTTCGCGGCAACTGCGCAGGATCCGGAGAGCGATCTCGCCCCGGTTGGCGATCAGCAACTTGCCGATGGGCATCCGCGGCGACTCAGCTGGAACAGGCCGTCCGGGACTGTATCAGCGCTGACCGGCCCTCTTCGCCCCGGCAGACCGATCGGGCCGTTGGGGGGATCCGCCCCGGCGGTGGGGATGGCCCTAGGTATATTGCTGGCCGTGGGGCTTCCGCCCTCACGCCACCCGGACGGGCCCAAGCCCAGCCGATCTCCTGCGGATGTGGTGGAATTGGTAGACACGCACGTTTGAGGGGCGTGTGGCTTCGGCCTTGCGAGTTCAAGTCTCGCCATCCGCATTTCACTCTTGATGCCCCCCATCCCTCCGCTCGCCATCGTGCTGGTGAGCAACGGGCCAGGGGAACTGAGCACCTGGGTCAGGCCCCTGGCAGAACGGCTCCACCGTGACAGGCCCCTGCGGCCGGTCCATCCGGATGCCGACTGCGAGCTGGATCTGGTGCTGGTGCCCTGCCCGAATGGCACCGGCCAGGAGCACCGGGCAGCGGCAGCCATGGGGCTGTTTGCCCGCATCCTGCCGGCGCGTCGCTTCTGGGAACTGCTGCTGCGGCCGCTGCGCCACGGGCCCTGGCCCCGCAGCGGCGTGGTGGTGTTTCTGGGCGGCGACCAGTTCTGGACCGTGCTGCTCTCGGCCCGCCTGGGCTATCGCCACCTCACCTATGCCGAGTGGGTGGCGCGCTGGCCCCGGTTCAATGACCGGATTGCGGCCCTCGGCCCGCGGGTGACGCGCCAGCTGGCGCCACGCTGGCGCGAGCGGGTGGTGGAGGTGGGTGATCTGATGCTCGACCCGGGCGAGGGGGCGGCAGCCCGCCAGCCGCTGCCGCCCGGAGAGTGGGTGGCGCTGCTGCCGGGCTCCAAGCGCGCCAAGTTGCTGGTGGGGGTGCCGTTTCTGCTCGAGACCGCCGACCGGCTGGCCGCCCTGCGGCCCCAGTGCCGCTTCCTGCTGCCCCTGGCCCCCACCGTGGCTGTGGCCGAGCTGCTGGCCTACGCCGGTTGCGCCAATCCGATCGCGGCCCACTACTCGGCCGGCACCCCGCTTCTGGCGGAGGGAGACGCCGGCCTGGAGCTGCGCACGGCGGCCGGCACGGTGATCCGGCTGGTGCAGGAGCACCCGGCTCGCGGCGTCCTGGGCCAGTGCGCCCTGGCCCTCACCACCGTGGGCGCCAATACCGCGGAACTGGCGGCGCTGGGGGTGCCGATGCTGGTGCTCGTGCCCACCCAGCACCTGGCGGTGATGCAGGCCTGGGACGGGCTGGCGGGAGTCGTGGCACGCCTGCCGTTGCTGCGACGGCTGTTCGGCGTGGTGCTCACCCTGTGGCGCCTGCGCCACGGCGGCTTGCTCTCCTCGCCCAACATCGCCGCCGGCCGCCCCGTGGTGCCGGAGCGGGTGGGGCCGATCACCCCGGCGGCGATCGCTGCAGAGACCGCCGACTGGCTGGCGGCCCCGGAGCGACTGGCCGGCCAGCGCAGCGACCTGCTCAGCCTGCGCGGCGTGGCGAGCAGCCAGGGCTCTGTGGGGGCTGTGGCGGCCCTGGCTGCGCTGGTGCGCCAGCTGCTGCCGGCTGCCGACCCTGACTAGGGTGCTGGCCGATCCTGGGGCACCCGAGCCCGCTGACCCCGTGAGTCTCACTCCCACCCCTGATTCCTCCGCCTGCGGCACCCCGAGCGGCCTGGGCCGCGGCGGCGACGAGGAGCGCTGGCGCCAGCAGCTCACCCCCGAGCAGTTCCATGTGACCCGCCAGGGCGGCACCGAACGGGCCTTCACCGGTGCCTACTGGAACCACAAGGAGGCCGGTACCTACCGCTGCATCTGCTGCGACACCGAGCTGTTCAGCAGCGCCACCAAATTTGATTCCGGGACCGGCTGGCCCAGCTTCTGGGATGGCATCACCCCGGGGGCGATCACCACGCTCACCGACACCAGCCACGGCATGGTGCGCACTGAGATCCGCTGTTCCAACTGCGATGCCCATCTGGGCCACGTGTTCCGGGATGGGCCGCCGCCCACCGGCCAGCGCTACTGCGTGAACTCCGCCTCCCTGCGCTTCGAGCCCAAGGGCTGATCCGGCAGACCGGGGTCACCAGGGATCGGCGAGATCCTCGGCGTCCACGTCGATCGGCTGGCGGTCCCGGGCAGGGGTGTCGCGCTGGGGTCTGGGCCGCGCCTGCAGTTCCCGGGGGCCCGGATCCTGCGGTTCGCGTTCGGGATAGGGCTGTTGTGGATAACTCCGCTCGGCGTAGCCCCGCTCCCGCTGGCGGTCGTCGCGCTGCCGATCGTCCGGCTCCCGCCCATCGCGCTCCTCGTCGAGGTAGCGGCGCTGGCGCAGGGGCTGGCGTTCGCGGCGCTCCTCGAGCTCCACGTATTCCAGTTCCTCTTCGGGTTCGAAGGCCCGGCTGGTGGCCGGTTGGATGCGCCGCTGTTCGGCGGCCGTGGGCAGGCCCGGGGCCAGCTGGTTCTCCACCGGCACCATGCCGCTGCGGTAGCGCTCGCGCTCCTCCTGCTCCCAGCTGGGACCGCCGATGCCCAGCTTCTCCAGCAGGCCGGTGCCGAGCTGCTTCAGCTTCTCCTCCGCCCCCTCGTACACGATGATCCGGTCGGGGCCGCTGCTGACCACCTCCTCCACCGCCAGCTCCCAGGTGCTGAGCACCCCCTCGCCGAGCAGGGGCACCCCCAGGGCTCCCAGCACCAGGGTGGTGAGCTCGCCGGTCTCGATGTCAAAGCTGAAGCCCAGCACCTTGCCCAGCTGCTGGCCCGCCTCCGTGACCACCTGGCAATTGATCACCTTGCTGTAGCGATCGGGGTTGAACCCCTCGGCCAGCGAGTCGGCCGAATCCACCAGGATCACGTCGCCCACCTGGCGGATGCGATCCAGCGGCATCCAGCGGGGCAGGCCGGGCAGGAAGCGGGTGAGCGGGTTGTCGCGCAGGCCCAGGGCCACCACCTCGCGGCGGTCGATGTCGACCACCACTTCCCCCACCACCCCGAGGCGGCGGCCGGTGTCGCGGGTGATCACCTGGGTGCCCATCAGCTCTGAGCGCAGCCAGAGGCGGTCGCTGGAGGGCGCTGCGGGATCGCTGCCGGGTGGGGTCGTGGTCATCGGGGCATTGTCCCCCAGAGCCTGGGGCTGCGCATGGGCTGGATCAGGCCGCCGCGGGCGGCAAACCCACCACCTGGGTGTGGGCGCCGCGGGCCTGGGTGACGCCGATCGTGCGGGTGGCTGCGGCGATCATCGGGCGGCGGTGGCTCACCACCATGAACTGGGCGTCGCTGGCCTGGCGGGCGATCAGGCCGGCCAGCCGCTCCACGTTCACCCCGTCGAGAAAGCTGTCGACCTCATCGAGGGCGTAGAAGGGCGAAGGGCGGAAACGCTGCAGGGCGAACAGAAAGCTGAGCGCCGTGAGCGATTTCTCGCCGCCGCTCATCGCCGCCAGCCTGCGCACCGCCTTGCCCTTGGGGTGGGCCACCAGGGTGAGGCCCCCCTCCAGCGGGGCTTCCGGGTTTTCCAGCTGCAGGTGCCCTTCACCTTCGGAGAGCTCGGCGAAAATCGTGCGGAAGTGGCCGTCCACGGCGTTGAACGCCTCCAGGAACGCCTCCTGGCGCAGGGTGGCCACGGTCTCGATGCGCAGCAGCAGCTCCTCGCGCTCCTTGCTGAGCACCTCGAGCCGCTCCTCCAGCTCTGCCAGCCGCTGTTCCAGCTGCTCCAGCTCCTCGAGGGCCAGCATGTTCACCGGCTCGAGCGCCTCCATGCGCGCCTGCAGGCTGCGCAGCTCGGCCTGCAGGGCCTCGAGCCCGCCCTCGCGCACCGCGGCGGGGATCTCCGGCAGGGGATCGGGCAGGTCGCGCTCCAGCTGGGCCAGCCGCAGCTGTTCGCTGCGCTGCTGCTCAGCCAGGGCCTCGAGCTCCTCGGCCAGCCGCTGCAGCTCCCATTGCTTCTGCTGCACCGCCTGGCGCTGGGCGGCCAGCTGGGCCTCGGCGGCGTCGCGGGCGCGGCGCTGCTCGCCGAAGCGGGTCTGGAGCTCGCTGTGGCGGGATTCGAGCTCGGCGCGCTGCTGCTGCTCGGCCTGGTGGCGCTCCTTCCAGCTGGCGCGCTCGGCCACCAGGGTGTTCACGGCCGCCACCAGCCGCTGCTCGTCGCTGCCGAGGGCCTGGAGCTGGTTGCGCAGGCGCTCGGCGGCCAGGCCCCGTTCGCGCCGCTCCGCCAGCAGCTGGTCACGCTGCCCACGGGCGGCGGCCAGGGCGGCGTCGGCCGCCTCGAGTTCCTGCTGCAGGCCCTGCCACTGGGCCGCATCGCCGGAGGCCTCGACCGCGCTCTCCTGCTGCTGCAGCGCCGCGAGCTGGGCCTGCAGGGGGTCGAGCTGCTGTTCCAGCTCCTGCAGGCGCCGCTGATCGCTGCTGAGGGCCTGGTGCAGCTGGGCGAGCCGCTCGGCCAGTTGCTGCTGGCGCTGCAGCTGGGGGGCCAGGGCCCGCTGGGCCGCGGAGCGCTCGGCCTCCAGGGCCGCCTGGCGCTGCTGGGCCTGGAGCAGTTGGGGCCTTTGGGCTTCCAGCGACTGGGCGAGTTCGCTTTCCCTGCGGCGGCAGGCCAGCAGGCTCTCGCCCAGCTCCAGCAGCCGGCGGCGCAGGGGCTCGGCCTCGTCGCCGTCGGCCGCGCTGCCGAAGCTGAGCTGGCTGCCGCGCTGCTGCAGGCTGCCGCCGGTCATGGCGCCGCTCTTCTCCAGCAGCTCGCCCTCCAGGGTCACGGCCCGGCAGCGGCCCAGCTCGCGGCGGGCGCTGGCCAGGTCGGTGAACACCAGGGTGTCGCCGAACACGTAGCGGAACACCTCGGCGTAGACGGGCTCGTGGCGCACCAGCTCCACGGCCCGGCCCACCAGGCCGCCGGCACCGCCACTGCTGCCCGCGCCGGGCCCGCCACCGCGCTGCAGGGCGGCGCTGCCGCCGCCGGAGCTGCCGCCGCGGATCTTGTTGAGGGGCAGGAAGGTGAGCCGGCCGGCGCGGCGGCTCTTGAGCAGTTCGATGGCGCGGGCGGCGATGCGGTCGTCGTCGACCACCACCTGGGCCAGGCGGCCGCCGGCGGCCACCTCGAGGGCCAGCCGGTGCCGTTCCTCCACCTCGGCCAGCTGGGCCACGGGGCCGTGGATGCCCTCCAGGCCGGCCTCCAGCAGCACCCGCAGGGCGCCGGTGCCGCGACTCTCCTGCAGGGTTTCGCGGCGGCTGTCGAGCCGGGCGATCTCGCGCTCCAGCTGGGTCTGCTCCTGCTCCAGCCGGCTGCGGGTGCGCTGTTGCAGGGCCAGGGCCTCCGCCAGCTCCTGCACCTGCTGCTGCTGCTGCTGGATGGCCTGGAGCAGCGCCTGCCACTGCTGATCGCTGCTGGCCAGCTGCTCCTGGGCGCTGCGGTTGCTGGCCCCCTCCTGCTGCTGCTCGGCCTGCAGTTCGGCGAGGCGACCTGCGCCCTGGCGGCAGCGCTCGACCAGTTGCTGGCGCTCGGCCTCCAGCGGGCCGATCCGGCCGGCCAGCTCCTGGCGCTGCTGACTGCGGCGCTTCTGCTCCTCCAGCCAGCTGCCGGAGCGCCCCGCCACCTCACCCAGGCGCCGGCGGGAGAGCTCCACCGCCGCTTCGGCGCCGCGGCAGGCCGCCTCGGCGGCGTCGAGGGCGGTGGGGTCGCTGCCCTGCTCGAGCTGCTGCAGCTGCTGGCGCTGCTCTCCCTGCTGGCGCTGCAGCTCCAGGCGCTGGCGCTGCAGGTCTTCCGCCTGCTGCTGGTGCTTCTCGGCCTGGCGGGCCAGTTCGCGGCCGCTGGCATCCAGCCCGGCCAGGGCCGACTGCACCGCCAGCAGCTGGTCTTCCCCCAGGGCCTTCACCTCGGCCTGCAACTGCTCCAGGGCCTGGGCGGCCGCCCCCAGGGCGTGCTCGGCCTCGCCCAGGGCCTCCCGGTCGACCTGCTGCTGGCGGATCAGGGCCTGCTGGCGCCGCTCCAGCTCCGCCAGGCCGGCCTGGGCCGCCTCGAAGACCAGCACCTGCTCCTGGAGGCGGCCGTTGTGGTGGCGCTGGCGCAGATCCTGGTAAGTGCGGGCCTTGGCGCAGTCGCGCTCCAGCTTCTGGCGGCTCACCAGCAGCTCCTGCTGCACGATGGCGCAGCGCTCCTGGCGATCCTGCACCTCGTCGAGCTTGGCGCGGCTCTGCTCGATGCGGCTGTCGAACAGGGCCACCCCGGCCAGCTCGTCGATGATGCCGCGGCGGTCGCGGGCGCTCATCGACACGATGCGGGTCACGTCGCCCTGCATCACCACGTTGCTGCCCTCGGGGTCCACCCGCAGGCGGCGCAGCTGGGTCTGCAGCTGCTGCAGGTTGCAGGGCACGCCATCGGCGCTGAAGCTGCTGGCGTAGGTGCCGCCGGGTGCCACCCGCAGCCGCCGGCTCACGGTCCACTCGGTTTGGCCGGGCTTGATCCAAGGGCCTTCCTCGGGCGGCTCCAGGCCCGCTTCGGCCTCATCGGGCTGCCAGTCGCCCAGGTCGAAACGCACGCTCACGGAGGTCTCGGCCGCCTTGCCGGCGCGCAGCACGGCGCTGTTGATCAGGTCGGGCAGGCGATCGGCCCGCATGCCCCGGCTGCTGGCCAGGCCCAGGCAGAACAGCACGGCATCGAGGATGTTGCTCTTGCCCGAACCGTTGGGACCGGTCACCACCGTGAAGCCCTCTTCGAGCGGGATGGTCATCGACCCGCCGAAGGACTTGAAGTGGTTGAGCTCGACCTGATTGATGTGAACCAACAGGCCCGTGCGCCGAGCAGCCGAAATGTAGCGGAGGCTTTCCCAAACTCAACCCCATCCTTAGGTTGTGCTCACCAGGCTGCGAACCTCCCTGGCGGTGCCGCGCGTCATGCCCTCGCCCATGCCTCCCGACAGCCCCGCTGAATCCGCCGCCGAGACGCCGCCGGGCCCGCTGCCGGCCGACCCGGTGCAGGCGCGCCAGGGCTTGCTGGAGCGCTTTGAAGACTGGCTGCCGGTGATCCAGCAGCGCTGGCCCGAGGTGGCCCGCTCCGCCCTGGAGGCCAGCCGCGGCAGTTTCGATGAGCTGGCCGACACCATCGCTGCCCACAGCGGGCGCACGGCCGGGCTGGTGAAGCAGCAGTTGCTGGAGCTGGTGGAGTCGACCGGCAGTCAGACGGAGCGGCTGGCCGAGCAGCTGGAGCCGCTGGAGGCCCAGCTGGAGAGCCTGCTGGATGAGCTCAACGCCACCCTGCGGCCCCGGATCGAGAAGCCGGTGCGGGAGCGGCCGCTGCTGGCGATCGGGATCGCCGCTGGCGTGGGGGTGGTGCTGGGGCTGCTGCTGGCGGGTGGCCGCCGCTCGCGCTGAACGTCATGGTGCAGGAGATGGAGACGGATTCGGGCCAGAACCGCGAGCAGGGCCGCGCCCGGGCGGCGGCCGGTCGGGTGGGGGCGCTGATGACCTCGGTGATGGATCTGCATGTGCGCATCGCCCTGCAGGAGGTGGACCGGGAGAAGCGCCGCCTGATCGGTGGCCTGCTGCTGCTCAGCGGCGGCCTGGCCCTGCTGCTGCTGGCCCTGATCGGGGCTGAGCTGGCGCTGCTGCTGTGGCTGCACCAGGCCCTGGGCTGGAGCTGGATGCAGGCGACCCTGGCCGTGGCGGCCCTGGATCTGGTGCTGGCCGGCCTGTTTGTGCGGGTGGGGGGCCAGCTGCTCAAGGGCCCCTACCTGCCCCAGACCACCGCCGGCCTGAGCAAGACCACCCGGGCGCTGCTGGGGCGCTGAGGCTCCCCAGCAGAGTAGGGGCGGGCCCCAGTGGTGGACGTCGGGGTGCTCGCCAGTGGATGGCCAGGGCGCGGGTTTTGACCTGAGCAGTGTGATCAAAACGCAAGCTTGCGCGTTGTAGGGCTGCTGGCGTGTCCGTAGGGGTATGCGTAGATGTGAGGTGGGGGATTGGTGGGGGATGGTCAGTCTTCAGCAGCTAGGGTTTCCCCCTGTGCTTCGTTGAGGCGTTGCGCCGATTTTTTGTTGAACTCTGCTCCTGCTGCTGGTCATCCCTCGGCAGGGCAGTGGCTTCACCAGCTCCGTTGCTGACAGCGGTCGCTGGTTTGTGCGGTCATGGCCATACCCTTGCAAGAGGAGCGTTCCTGATGATCATTGGCCAGGCCTTGCCAAAGCCTGTCGCGCATCGGCCGCCACCCAAGCACTGGACGACCGATCGGCTGGGTCTGAGTCTGCAGATCTGGCGTTCAGATCTGTGCAGCTGGTCTTTGTGGCGGGTCTGGGCGGCAGCCCCGTGCGGCGGTATCTGTCTGATCCCAGCATCTTCGTAAGTACACGATTCAGCTTGAACCTTCAATCATTTCGCCGCAGTCTGCAGGCACCAGGGTTGGTGCCGCTGTTGGAGACCGACAACTATGGGTGCTGGGATGCAGCCGTCGCCCACTCCCTTGGGCACCATCGCAGTCGCCTGCTGTCGCACTCCAGCAGCTTCAAAGCCCGCTTTCGCCTTGGGCAGATCGAAGAGCCGCAGCTGATTCACCTGCGGGGATCCGGGCGGCTGGAGCTGGTGCGCGAGCAGTGCGATCACGCGGTGCTGTGGATGCCGATCCAGGGCATGACCGAGGAGATCGTCAATGGCACTGCCTGGCTGGCAGAGCCGGGATCGGCCTTGCTGTTTCTGCCTGGTGATCACATGCACGGCCACACTTCAGACGAACTGGAGGGGATTTCGGTTCTGATTCCGATGCGAGCTCTGCCTGGCCTGGACGGGTCAGCTTCCCCGCTGATCCAGGCTGGCCCGATCCACCAGCACGTGCTGGGTGCTGCCCGTGAGCTCGCCATGGCGGCCGCCCAGCGGCCAGGGGGTGCCCGCTGGGCGGCTGATCACTTGCTCCACAGCCTCTCCCAGTGGGCGATCAGCGTGTCACACGCCGCTCCCCGTGAGCGCATCACCGCTGTGCGCCGTCGCGCCCTGGTGGGTCAGGCCAGGGAGTGGATGGAGGCTCGGCTCACGGAACGCTTCAGCGTCATCGAGCTCAGCCGGGCGCTTGAGGTGTCGGTGCGCAGCCTGCAATACAGCTTCCAGACCGAGCTCGGCTGCACCCCCATGGCCGAAGCGAAGCGCCTGAGGCTGCGCAGGTTAAGGCAGCTCCTCCAGGCTCCGGAGCTGGCCTCTAGCAGCATTGCTGAACTGATGGAGGCGTCAGGCCTGCTGGCCTGCGGCGTCACTGCTGCAGATTACCGCCAGTGGTGTGGAGAATCTCCGCGGCACACACGCCGGCGCATCCAGGCTTGAGCCCCTGAAGGGGCCGAGAAGAAGCACCCATTCTGTCTTGCGCTCTGATTACATCGCGACCTTTTTGAGCCTGGATGCTTGACTTGAAGCCTGGTGATGAGACGTGACAGATTTGTGGCGAGACTCTATTCGATGCCTAGCTTTTGGGGCGACATGCATTCATTGTCATGAAGTCAATTGCCCTGCTCGCTGTTTCTGCGTTCCTCAGCAGTGCGGCCATCGGTCTTGCTCCCGCAGTCCACGCGGATGACGATGCCAAGATTAATGCTCGGATTGCTAGTGCGGGCAGGGCATGTAAGAACGCCGTGGCCGTGAAGTATCCTAAATACTCTATGGCTGATATCAGCGTGGAGCTTGGCCGCACCATGCAGGAAGGCGTTGATGCTGGTCAAATCACGCTGAAAGACATCAAAAGCAATGGCCTAAGTTTTAACTGGACGGTCAAGAAGCATGCTGGCTATTGCAATACTGATGGGTCCGGCAATGTGACTGAGCTGCGGAAAAACCAGTGATGCTGTCAAGCTCTGGGTTGATCTTGATGATTCCCTTCCAGGGATGGCTTGTTTCATGCAGGTGCAGGAAATCATCAAGATCAACCCAGAATCGGTCAGGGCGGAAGCCTGTTGGCCGCACTTTTTTACCTTTTCGAGCAGCCAAAGTGGTGCTCTGAAGTCCCTGCTGGCTGCTGCTGTCGATGTGTGGGGGCAGAGCTGTGGTCTTGGGCAGGGTGCTAGCGGGGATGGGCTGGGTTGTTGCTGTCGATCGTGGCGGGCTCAGCTCCTGGTTTCGGCGCTTGTTCCAGGCCGGTCATACCCATCAGCCCCTGGAGGAGCCGTTGGCTGGTGCGGGTCAGCTCTCGGATGTCATCCAGGGTGTGGAGCAGCACGGGTTGACTCGTCTGGAGCAGCTCCTGAGCCTGGTTGGAGGTCGCTTCCGCGTTTCGGCCTGTGCGGCTGAGTTGCTGCAGGGTTGCGCGCAGATCAGGAGCGGTTGCGGCGCTTTCACGCTGCAACGCCACGGTGAGATCGCGCACACCATCGAGGCTGCGTCGGGCGTCGCGCAAGGTCTGCGGCAGGTCGCTGGCGGTCAGTCGGGTGGTGTTGCGCAGCGTCGCCTGCAGGTCTTGTTGCGTCTGCACCAGTTGCTGAATCAGCTCGGCCAGCTCAGTGGGCTGCTCGTACACCAACCGCTGGCCATGGCGGCTCGCAGCGTGGCCAGCGGGCTGGGGATCGGCGGTAATCACCAGAAACCGATCCCCCACGAAACCCTCCTGACCCTGACGGGCAACGCTGGCGGGGCCAACCAGATTCGCGTAGCGCTTGGCTACCCGCACCTCCACCGCCACGCTGGCATCGGGCCGCAGCTGCAGGCTGCGGACCTGCCCCACCCGCATCCCCGAAATGCGCACCTCCTGGCCAGGGCGCAGGCCCGTGGCGTCACGACTGGTGAGCTGGAAGGGCACCATCTGTTGCCCCCAGTGCTGCTCCCGTGCCAGGCCGACCCCCACGGCCATGGCCAGCACCAGGGCGGAACCCAGAAAAAACCAACGCTCCCGGAGGGTGTCGTCTGCGGTTGACGGT
>JBEDAU010000178.1:0-3289 GCA_041177605.1 Cyanobacteriota bacterium
CGTGGGTTCATCACGGTGGAAGAAGCCGATCTGATCAGCGAGGTCGATACCACCCAGCAGTTGTATGTGGCCACGTGCAAGGCTGCCGCAACGCTCGCCACCAGGATCGATCTACCGGCGACCGATTGTTACAGCGCCATCACGCGCATCCAAGGTCAGGTGATGGGCGCCACGATCAAGCTGGCCGAGGAAGAGCAGCAGATCAAGATTCACCATTCCGACATCATCGCGCCACTGGTCGGCATGGTGCTGGAGAGCGCGAGCATCATCACCAGGCGGCGGGTGACCGCGATGATCCGCTACCGCCTGGAGGGCTGCAAGGACTGGAGCGACGCGGATACCGCCACGCTGCCGACCACCCTGCGCGATGCCATCCACGCATTCCACCAAGAGGAGGAGTTGGCGATGCAAGGTGAAGGGGATCCGGCGGAGCAGCTGCGGCGGCTGGAGGCAGACCTGGGAAAGCTGCTGCCGGCAGCCTTCAGCCCACCGAAATCGACTGGGCGGAAGCGTTCTGGCAGTGCCGGCGCTACTGCCCTGGCGATCCAGCCTTCTCCCGCGACAGCTTCGGAGGGCTTCCTGTCCCCTTCGTCCTCGAAACGCTCCGGCGGGGGGCGCAAACGGAACGGGAGCGGCTCCACTGCGCAGAGCTGAGCACCGCCCAGCTGGCGTGGCTGGAGGCTGAAAGCAACAGGGATCGGATGAAGCGGCCGGAGCCGTACAAGCTCGCGGACTTCTGCTTCTGGGGAGAGGTGCAGGAGAAGCCGCAGCCACCGGCAGCAGCCGGCGCAGCGTTGCGGGAGCTGCTGGCCCGTGACCTCCTTCCGCCCTATGCCATCGGGCCGTGGTGTGAGGATCTGCAGCGTGTGGGCGAAGGGGTGGCGGCCCCGGGCCGGCTGGTGTGGGCCGCAGAGGATGCCCTGCTGCTCGCTCCCTGGCGGGTGGATGCGGAGACATGGGGCGGGTTCATGGTGGCGGAATCAACCGCGTTCGGCCAGGAACGGGCGTTCTATGACGAGGCGGGCGATCGGGTGGATCTGATCGTGCCGGCAGCGGATGGACTGCGTGCTTCGACGGTGGCGCGCGCGGGAGCCGTGCTGCCGATTGCAGGGCGGGTGGTGATGGGAGGCGGGGAAAACTCGCGCAGACCCTGACCACCCATCACCCCCCGAACCGTCCATGGCCGCAGGCGACCAGAACTACGCGAGCGTATTGGACGTTCGCACGTACCTCGTGCCGATGCGCACGGCGTACATGAACTTCGATGATCTCGCGACTGCACGCACGAACCTGAGCGGGTTTGTGAATGCTTCGCAGGCCATCAAGGGCCCGATGGTGGTCGATTATGAACAGACCGCAGGCTCCCCGCTTGATATTTTCGTCGGCGGCAAGACCCTGACCATCTCGAATGTGGCGCTGGCCAGCAATGTGGTGACGATCACCACAAGCGCTGCGCATGGCCTGGCAGTGGATGATCGCGTGAAGGTGAAGGCGACGACCGCCACGGCGGTGAACGGCACCTTCACCGTGAAGGCCGCCCCGACCACCACCACGTTCACCTATGACCTGGCGGGCAGCAACATCGCCAGCGCTGCGGACACCGGCACGGTGCGATCGGGCGTGCTGAAGCTGGATGGCACCGACAAGCCCATCCAGGTGCTGAGCCTGACCGGCATCCCGCTGCAGTCGAGCACCTCCACCGAGAACGTGAAGACGCTCGATGCTGTGGCGGCCGGCGCCGACATCGCGATGGCGACGGGCAACAGTTTCAGCTACTCCGTGAATGGCCTGACCGCACGGAAGAACGTGGACTGGAAGCTGCTGACGATCCTCGGATCGAAGAACGCGGCGGAAGGCCTGGTGGCCAAGATCCTCCGGGTCGGCCCCGGTGGCGACAAGGAGAAGAAGCTGGGGTTCGTGTGGGTCACGAACTTCCAGGAGCAGGGCGAAGCCGGCGCGCTGGACAAGTGGTCGGCAACCTTCACGTTTAACGGCCCGCCGGAGACGATCTTCGACAACGCGGTGTGAGGATCGGCCTGAGTGCAGCTGGGGAGGGCGCCTTGCGGGGCGCCCTTTCTTGTGGGAGAGAGCCTGGGCGCTGCATGAAGAGTGACCCCCGCTCTGGGTCGGCCCGGCGGGCACGGGGGTGTTGATGGTTCAGGTTACCAAGCACCCAGGCGGGAGTCGAACCCGCATCGCCCCGCAGCGGCAGGGCCGTCCTGTCCAGTTGGCTCGGACTGGGTGGTGGGGCCCGGCCACCCTCGGCCGGGCAGGGCGCTGCCTCTCAGGCCGCCTCCTGGCCCCGGAGCGGCGGCGGGATCAGCCGCGCTGCAGCCTCGGGTGACAGCGGCCGGTGCAGCTGCTGCCGCATCACCCACTGCGTCGCCGCGCGCTGCGTCTGCCAGGCCTGGAGCAGCTGCTTCGCCATCGCCTGCAGGGTTGCCACATCGGTGGTGGCATCGATGGCGCGGCTGAGGCGCTCGATCTCGAAGCGCTGGGCCATGGAGAGGTTGAGGGCCTGTTCGGCGTGCTGCGGCTGATCGGCGGTGGCCATGGCGTGAAGACCCCCGGCCGGGGGCTGCGCGGCGGTTGGGGTGAGGTTTCCCTGGATCAGCCCGGAAACCTGAGGCATGACCCTCCCCGCCACCAGCCTGGAGCTCTACGACCTCCTCGCTGCAGACGCCACCCTCGCCGATCTTCTCGGCTTCTACGCCTTCCCAGACGGGCCCATCCCTGCTCTCGCGCACCTCTGGAAGAACGAAACCGTCCGCGCCGACGTGGCCGGCGTCGAGATCGTCGTCTGGCGCCTCTCCGCCGACAACCCCGACGCCACCCTCGACCATGGCGTGGCCCTCATCAACCCCACCTTCACACTCTCCGCGGTGCAGTGGCAGCCGGCGGCACCCACCGATCCCTACAACCTCGAAGCCGCCATCCGGCGCCTACAGCAGCTCCTCCCGCGCCTTCGCGTCTCCGACACCACCGTGCCTGACCTCACGGTGGGTCTCCAGCAGATGACCCTCTCCTGGAGTAACCCCGCGGCTGTGGTGTCGCTCTGAGCTGACCCTGGCCGGGGAAACCTCAAGGCAGCACCGAAACAGGCGGAGAGATCGTGGCCAGGCAGTACCGGAGGGACAGCAACGGCCGCTTCGCCTCTAGCGGAAGCAGCAGCACGAGCGGCGCCAAGGCCAGGGCCACCGGCGGTGCAGCCAAGAAGCCCCGCGCGGCCGCGCCGGCCAAGGCCGCCAAGGCCGCCAAGCAGCCACCCAGGCAGCCGCCGGCCACCCCC
>JBEDAU010000179.1:0-15185 GCA_041177605.1 Cyanobacteriota bacterium
AGCACACCGCCCACCAGGTAGAAGAGGAATCCGCACACCAGATACTGGAGGCCGATCACCTTGTGGTCGAGGCTGAAACTGAAGTAGCGCAGCCAGCCACTGGGCTGCAGGCCGGTGTTGAGTTCGCTGGAGGTGGCAACAGTCATGGCGGCGTCAAGCGTCAGGCGGAGGTGGCGGGACTGTTCTGCTGGAGCCAGGCCAGGTAGTCGTCGGGCTCATGCACCACCACCGAGGTGCGCATGCCGCCGTGGTATGGCCCGCACAATTCAGCGCAGATCACCGGATAGGTGCCGGCGCGGGTCGCCGTGAAGGAGAGCACGGTGGGCTGGCCTGGAATCACGTCCTGCTTGAGACGGAACTCGGGAACCCAGAAGGCATGGATCACGTCGAGGGCCTTCATCTGCAGCTCCACCGGCTGGCCCCGGGGCACGTGGAGTTCGCCGCTGGTGATATCACCCTCCGGATAGTGGAAGATGAAGGCGAACTGCATGGCCGTGACCTCCACCGGCAGGGTGGGCAGGGCTGCGACACCCGAAGCGGCCGGGCCGATACCGCCCCAGATGCGAGGGGCAGGGCTCGTCGTGGTGGACGAGGCCATGACGGCACGGTCGCCCATGGCAGCGTGATCCATCGGCGCGTGATCCATGGCCGCGTGATCCATCAGCGGTGCCATGCCGCCCATGCGCTCGTAGATGTCGTAGCTGTAGATCCCGATGAACAGGATCACCACCGCCGGAATCGCCGTCCAGACAATCTCCAGCAGCAGGTTGCCTTCGAGCGCAACGCCATCGCCGTGGTCGCCGCTGCGGCGACGGAAGCGCACCAGGCTGTAGCCCAGCACGATCACGATGCCCAGAAACAGGGTGGTGCTGATGCTGAACAGCACCCGGAACAGGGCGTCGTAGGTGGGGGCGTTGCTGCTGGCTGCCAGGGGCAGCAGGTTGACCCCCTGACCCACCCAGAGGCCGACGAGCACCAGGGCCGTGGTGGCGAGCAGGGCCGCGATGGCGGTGCGGATCGGCACGAAAAACGCTGCGCGTGAGCCGAGCCTATGGAGTTGGGGCAGACCTGTGTGCCCGGGGGTGGACTTTGGTTGTGAATTCCCGTTGGAAGGCCCCAAATGTGAGGAGTTCGGGATGGGGGCGCGCGCCGGATCCGGCGCTTCCAGGCGCTGGCTACCTTGTCGCCACATCGGCGCGGGCTGGGCATGGAGGCGGGGTTGCGCCTGGGTCGACAGGCACCGACACCCACAGGCCCGGATGCGGCGCTCTGCGGCCGGCTCGGCCTGCTCTCGGCCCACCTGGTGGTGGCCCTGGTGGCCCTGGTGGTGATCGGCGGTGCCACCCGGGTGATGGAGGCCGGCCTGGCCTGCCCGGACTGGCCCCTGTGCTACGGCACCCTGCTGCCCGGACGGCAGATGAACCTGCAGGTATTCCTGGAGTGGTTCCACCGGCTGGATGCCTTCGTGGTGGGGGTGGCCCTGCTGGTGCTGGCGGCCGTGGCCCTCGCCTGGCGCCGGTGGCTGCCGGCTGGCGTGGCACAGCTGTCCCTGCTGGCCCTTGTTCTGGTGGCGTTTCAGGGTCTGCTCGGAGCCCTCACCGTGACCCAGCTGCTGGCGGCTCCGGTGGTGACGGCCCATCTCGGCACGGCCCTGCTGCTGGTGGGACTGCTCTCCGCTCTGCACCAGCGCCTCGAAACTGCTGGCTCCACAGCCTCGGCCGGGCCTGGCGTTCCTGCCGCACCCGGGGAGAATCGCCAGCCCTGGCTGGTCCCCCTGGCGGCGGTGGCCGGCCTGCTGCTGTTCGCCCAGTGTCTGCTGGGGGCTGCCATGGCCAGCCAGTGGGCGGCCGATCTCTGCCTCAATGCCGGCAGCGGTTGCCGCTGGCTGCTGGGGCACCGCCAGCTGGCCACGGCGGCGGCCCTCGCCCTGCTGGGGCTGGCGGCCCTCACCCCCGAGCGCGGCTGGGGACTGGCCCTGGCGGTGGCCGTGCTGGCCCAGTTGGCCCTGGGGATGGGCACCCTGCGGCTGCAGCTGGCGGTGCCCGCCGTCACCGTGGCGCACCAGCTGCTGGCGGCCCTGCTGATGGCCCTGGTGGCCGCCCTGTTCACCCGATCGCTGGCGGTGCGTCATGGCTGAGCTCAGTGCCACCCTGCCCCAGGTGGCGTCGGTTCCCCGCTCGGTGCGGCTGCCGGCCTGGCTGGAGGTGGCCAAGCCGCGGCTGATCCCCCTGCTGCTGGCCACCACCCTGGGGGGGATGGCGGTGAGCGGCCAGCCGGTGGCCCCCGCCACCCTGCTGGCCACCCTGGTGGGTGGGGCCCTGGCCTCGGCGGCGGCGGGCGTCCTCAATTGCCTCTGGGAGCAGGATCTCGATGGCCGCATGGTGCGCACCAGCCGCCGCGCCCTGCCCTCGGGCCGGCTGGCCCAGCGCCAGGCCTTCGCCCTGGCGATCACCCTCACGGCTGCCTCGGTGCTGCTGCTGGTGTGGGCGGTCAATCCCCTGGCGGCGGCCCTGGCACTGCTGGGCCTGTGCAGCTACGTGCTGCTCTACACCGCCCTGCTGAAGCCGCGCACGCCCCAGAACATCGTGATCGGCGGGGTGGCGGGCGCCATTCCGCCGCTGGTGGGCGCGGCCGCTGCCGGTGGCCTGGGCTGGGCCAGCTGGTGGCTGTTTGCCCTGGTGCTGCTCTGGACCCCAGCCCACTTCTGGGCCCTGGCCCTGTTGCTGCGCGACGACTACCGCTCCGTGGGCATCCCGATGCTGCCGGTGGTGAAGGGGGTGGTGGTGACGGCGCGGGCCATCAGCCACTACTCCTGGGCCACGGTGGCCTTCAGCCTGCTGGGCCTGCTGGCCCTGCCCAGTGGCGGGGTGCTCTACGGCCTGCTGGTGCTGCCCTTCAACGGCCGCCTGCTGCAGCTCTCCCACCGCCTGCGCCAGCAGCCCCACGATCCGGCCCGGGCCCGCGACCTGTTCCGCTGGTCGATCTTCTACCTGTTCGGCATCTGCCTGCTGCTGCTGCTGGCCCGCTCCCCCCAGGCGACCGCCCTGGGCGACGCCGTGGGTCCCCTCAGCCCGCTGCCGCTCCTTACATTGGGCCGCTGAACCTGCTGCGGAGAGTCGATCGGTGAGCGGGGATTCGGTGGGCGGGTCCGTGATCGAACTGGCGGGACTGCGCAAGAGCTACGGCCGCGGCGACAAGGCGGTGCCGGCTCTCGATGGCCTGGCCCTGAGCGTGCCGGCCGGCTGTCTCTACGGCCTGCTGGGGCCGAACGGCGCCGGCAAGACCACCGCCCTGCGCATCCTCAGCACCCTGCTGGCCCCGGATGCGGGCACGGTGCGGGTGGCCGGCATCGATGCCCTGGCCCAGCCCCGTGCCGTGCGCCGGCTGCTCGGCTACGTGGCCCAGGAGGTGGCCCTCGACAAGATCCTCACGGGTCGGGAGCTGCTGCGACTGCAGGCCGACCTGTATCACCTCAAGGCCAGCGAGCGGGAGCCCCGAATCGCCGAGCTGGTGGCGCTGCTGGGGATGGATGCCTGGATTGATCGCCGCTGCGGCGGCTATTCCGGCGGCATGCGGCGGCGGCTCGATCTGGCCGCCGGCCTGCTGCACCGCCCCCGGGTGCTGGTGCTGGATGAGCCCACCGTGGGCCTCGACATCGAGAGCCGTGCCGCCATCTGGGAGGTGCTGCGCCAGCTGCGCGACGGGGGTACCACGGTGCTGCTCAGCAGTCACTACCTCGAGGAGGTGGATGCGCTGGCCGACCGGCTGGCGATCATCGAGGCGGGCCGGGTGATCGCCGAGGGGGCGCCGGCGGCCCTCAAGGCCGCCCTGGGCGGGGATCGGGTGACCCTGCGGGTGCGGGAGTTCAGCGATCCCGCCGAGGCCTCGCGGGTGCAGCAGCTGCTGCAGGGCTGTGCCGGTGTGCGCCAGGTGGTGGTGAACCGGGCCCAGGGCTACTCCCTCAACCTGGTCATCGAGCACGAGGGGGTGGTGGAGCAGCTGCGCCGCCAGTTGGCGGCGGCCGACCTGCCCGTGTTTGCCCTCGCCCAGAGCCGTCCCAGCCTCGATGATGTCTATCTCCAGGCCACCGGCCGCACCCTGATGGATGCGGAGCTGGCGGTGGCCGGCAGCCGTGATCCCAAGGCCGAACGCAAAGCGAGCATGTGATGACCAGCGCCACACCCACCTCCCCGCTCTCCAGCGGCGACCCGGCCTCCCTGCCGGCCGAGCCCTCCGCCTTCGCCGAGATCAGCCAGGAGACCCTGGCTCTCACCCGGCGGCTGTTCGTGCAGTTGCAGCGCCGCCCCTCCACCCTGGTGGCGGGGGTGCTGCAACCGTTGATCTGGCTGGTGCTGTTCGGCGCCCTCTTTGCCAAGGCGCCGGCCGGGCTGCTGCCCGGGGGCCTCAGCTACGGCCGCTTTCTCGGCGCCGGCGTGATCGTGTTCACGGCGTTCAGCGGTGCCCTCAATGCGGGCCTGCCGGTGATGTTTGACCGGGAATTCGGCTTCCTCAACCGGCTGCTGGTGGCGCCCCTGCGCTCGCGCAGCTCGATCGTGCTGGCCTCGGTGCTCTACATCACCGTGCTCAGCCTGGTGCAGAGCCTGGCGATCATGGTTTGCGCCTGGGGGCTGGGCTATGGCTGGCCCGGCGGGGCCGGGCTGGTGCTGGTGCTGGTGACCCTGCTGCTGCTGGTGTTTGCGGTGACGGCCCTCAGCCTGGGCCTGGCCTTTGCCCTGCCCGGCCACATCGAGCTGATCGCGGTGATCTTCGTGGCCAACCTGCCGCTGTTGTTTGCCAGCACCGCGCTGGCACCGATTTCGTTCATGCCGGCCTGGTTGGGCTGGCTAGCGGCCCTGAATCCCCTTACCTTCGCGATTGAACCGATCCGCAGTGCCTACGCCGGCCAGTTCTCCTTCACCGCCGTGGTGCTGGAGGCCCCCTATGGCTCGCTCAACTCCGCCACCTGTCTGGCGGTGCTGGCGATCCTGGCCACCGGCCTGTTCCTGCTGATCCGCCCCCTGCTCGATCGCAAGCTGAGTTGATGTCCACACCCCCCCGCGCCCAACTCGATGCCCTGCTCCAGGCCGCCGTCGCCGAGGGCGACGCCGTGGCGGCCCGCCGCATTGCCGACCAACTGGTGCATCGCCGGGGTGTCGGCGCCCTCGAGGCCCTGATGGAGGGTCCCCTGGCCGCGCTGCAGGGTCCGGAGGCGGTGGCCTGGCTGCGCGGGCTGGTCTACGGCTCGGCGGCATCCAGCACCGAGGCCATCGCCGCTGCACCGGCCTTGCCGGTGGCCCCGAGCGCCGAACCCACCAGGGCTGAACCGACGGCGGCGGCCTCTGCCCCTGGTGCGTTCGCCAACGCCGAGCTCGCCTCCCCTGAGCTTGAAATGGCCGAGTTCGCAACGGCTGGGCTTGACGCGGCTGAGGCTGCGCTGGCCGAGCTCGCCATGGCCCAGGCCTCCAGCCCGGAGCCGGTTGCGCTCGAGCCCGAGGGGGCCCTGCCCCTGCCCAGTGCGCCGCCGAGCCTGCCCCGGCGGGTGGTGCCTTTCCTGTTCGGCCGCCGGCCCGCTTCGCCGGCCCCGGTGCCCGCGGCCCTGGCCGCCCTGCGCTGCTGGCTGCCTGAAGACGGGGGCCTGCCCAAGGCCAGCTGACGCTCTGCGCCTGATCTCTCCCTCCCTGCTCTGGTGGCCGCGCCGTTGACCCATCCCCCCGCCTGGCCCCATGGGCTGATCGTGTCGGTGCAGGCCCCGGAGGGATCGCCCCTGCGCGATCCCTCGGTGATCGCTGCGATGGCCGAGGCCAGCCTGCGCAACGGGGCCACGGGTGTTCGCCTGGAGAGCCCGGAGCACATCGGTGCGGTGCGCCGCCGCTGCCCCGATGCCCTGATCGTGGGGCTGTGGAAGCGCACCTACCCCGGCAGTGCGGTGTACATCACCCCCGGCTGGGAGGAGATCCGTGCCGTGTGGGGTGCCGGCGCCGACGTGGTGGCCCTCGATGCCACCGAGCGCTCCCGCCCCGGCCAGGCCGATCTGGGCGACCTGGTGGGCCGCGCCCGGCACGAGCTGGGGGCCGTGCTGATGGCCGATGTGGATTCCCTGGCCAATGGCCTGCGGGCGGCCGAGCTGGGCTGCAGCTGGGTGGGCACCACGCTCTACGGCTACACCGAGGCCACGGCCGCCAGCCGGCCGCCGGGATGGGAGCTGCTGCAAGAGTTGCGCCGCCAGCTGCCCCGGCAGACGGCCCTGGTCTGTGAAGGGGGAGTGGCGACGCCGGAGCAGGCCCGCCGGGCACTGGACCTCGGGGCCGATGCGGTGGTGGTGGGCACGGCGATCACCGGCATCGACCTGCAGGTGGCCGCCTACAGCCGGGCGATGACCCCGCTGCAGGAGCAGGACTGAGCGGAACTTTTCCGGAACTGCCAGCCCCCTGTCTCAGTGCTGTCTCACACTGAGGGGGCGTTGTGGCGGGCGCTGCCGATGAACCGCACCGGAATGGCGCTGATGAGCGCCGTGCTGCTGGGCCTGCCGATGAGCAGCTTTCAGCTCAATCAGCTGCAGGCCCTCAACCGGGAGCTGGGGCGGCTGTGCAGCAGCCCACCGCCGCAGGCGCTGAGCGTGTGCCGCATTCACGCCCAGCTGGTGCGTTCCCTGTGAGCCGGACCGGCCTCACATCATGCCGGGCATGCCCATGCCACCCATGCCACCCATCCCCATGTCGCCGCCGGGGGCAGCTGGGGCCGGAGGCTCAGGCTTGTCGGCGATCACGGCCTCGGTGGTGATCAGCAGTGAGGCGATCGACACCGCATCCTGCAGGGCCAGCCGGGTGACCTTGGCGGCGTCGAGGATGCCGGCGGCCAGCAGGTCGTCGTAGCTGCCGGTGAGGGCGTTGAAGCCCTTGCCCAGGCGCAGCACCTCTGCAGCCACCACGGCGCCGTCGGCGCCGGCGTTGGCGGCGATCTGGCGCAGGGGCTCGCTCAGGGCCCGCTGCACGATCGCCACGCCGATGCGCTCATCGCCGGTGCAGGCGGCGGCCAGGCCGCCCAGGCCATCGGCCAGCTGCAGCAGGGTGGTGCCGCCGCCGGCCACGATGCCCTCCTCCACCGCGGCGCGGGTGGCGTTGAGGGCGTCTTCGATGCGCAGCTTGCGGTTGCGGAGCTCGGTTTCGGTGGGGGCCCCCACCTTGATCACCGCCACGCCGCCGGCCAGCTTGGCGATCCGCTCCTGGAGCTTCTCGCGGTCGTAGTCGGAGTCGGTGCGCTCCAGCTCGCGCTTGATCGCCGCCACCCGATCGGTCACGGCCTGGGCGTGGCTGCCGGTGGCCAGGATCGTGGTGTCGTCCTTGGTGATGGTGATGCGGCGGGCGGTGCCCAGATCGTTCAGGGTCACCTTGTCGAGGGTCATGGCCTGGTCCTCACTCACGACGGTGGCGCCGGTGAGGATGGCGATGTCGCCGAGCATGGCCTTGCGGCGATCGCCGAAGCCCGGGGCCTTGACCGCCGCCACCTGCAGCACGCCGCGGGTCTTGTTCACCACCAGGGTGGCCAGGGCCTCACCCTCCACGTCTTCCGCCAGGATCAGCAGCGGCCTGCCGGCCTGGCTCACCGCCTCCAGCACCGGCACCAGGTCGGCGATGGCGCCGATCTTGCGGTCGGTGATCAGGATCAGCGGGTTCTCGAACACGCACTCCCGCCGTTCCTGGTCGGTGATGAAGTAAGGCGAGACGTAGCCCCGATCGAAGGCCATGCCTTCGGTGATCTCCAGCTCGGTGGCCAGGGAGGTGGACTCCTCCACCGTGATCACGCCGTCGGCGCTCACCTTGGCCATGGCCTCGGCGATCATGTCGCCCACCTCGGCGTCGCCACCGCTGCTCACCGTGGCCACCTGGCGGATGGCGTCGCCGGCCACGGCCTGGGCGCGGCTCTCGATGCCGGCCACCACCTGGGCGACGGCCTTTTCCATGCCGCGCCGCACGCCGAGGGGGTTGGCGCCGGCGGCCACGTTGCGCAGGCCCTCGCGCACCATGGCCTGGGCCAGCACGGTGGCTGTGGTGGTGCCGTCACCGGCGGTGTCCTTGGTCTTGCTGGCCACCTGCTGGATCAGCTTGGCGCCCAGGTTTTCGAACGGGTCGTCGAGCTCGATCTCACGGGCGATGGTGACGCCGTCGTTGACGATGTCGGGAGCGCCGAACTTCTTCTCCAGAACCACGTTGCGGCCCTTGGGGCCGATGGTCACCTTCACCGCGTCGGCCAGGGCGTTGACGCCGCGCTCCAGGGCGGCGCGGGAGGCGTCGGAAAAGCTGATCAGCTTGGCCATCGGAGAGGGCTGGAACGGGGCAGGCAGGCCCCAGGCTCCCACGGCCAGGTGGGGTGGCGCCGGTGGGGAAAGCCGAATCGGGCCGGCCCGCTCCTCTGCCTGGTGCGCCCGCTCCTCCGGCTATGTCGCCCGACCTTCTGCCTGCACGGCCCGGCCTCGATAGGGTGCGGCACATGGATGATCTGTTGGCCGGGCCCCTGGAGAGCGCGCTGGAGTCGGTGTTCGACGCGGCGCTGGAGCCTGCCCAGGGCGGCATGGTGGATCCGGTGTCGGCGGCCCTGCTCGATCCCACCAGCAGCGCCAACGGGCTGGTGTTCCTGCTGATCGCTGCCACGGGCGTGGCCATGGCGCTCGTGTACGTGCCGGTGCGGCTCTATCTCACGATCACGGCCCGCAGCCGGCGCCTGCGGCTGCTGCAGCGCATCCGCCAGCTGCGGGAGGAGCTGGGCCGGCCGGTGACCAGCAGCTGAGTTCAGCGCATCACCATGCCGCCATCCACCTGCAGCACCTGGCCGGTCATGTAGGCGGCGGCGGGGTCGGCCGCCAGGAAGCGCACGGCACCGGCCACCTCGGTGGCGCTGCCCATGCGGCCCATGGGGATGGCCGCCAGGATCGGCTCCTTGTCGAGCTCGGCGGTCATGTCGCTCTCGATGAAGCCGGGGGCCACGGCATTCACGGTGACGCCGCGGGCGGCGAACTCGGCGGCGTTGCTGCGGGTGAGGCCGATCACGCCGGCCTTGGCGGCGCTGTAGTTGGCCTGGCCCGGGTTGCCCATCAGGCCCACCACCGAGGTGATGTTGATGATGCGGCCGGAGCGGGCCTTGAGCATCCCGCGGCTCACGGCGCGGGTGCAGAGGAACACGCCCGTGAGGTTGAGGTCGATCACGCTCTGCCAATCGGCGGTCTTCATGCGCATCAGCAGCCCGTCGCGGGTGATGCCGGCGTTGTTGACCAGCACATCGAGGCGGCCCTCCTTGGCCAGCACCGCCTTGACCATCGCCTCCACCTGCTCCTCGTCGGCCACGTTGGCCTGGTGGGCCCAGGCCTGGCCGCCGGCCGCCTGGATCTCGGCCACCACCGCCTCGGCGGCGGCCGGGGAGCTGGCGTAGTTCACCACCACGGTGGCGCCGGCGGTGGCCAGTTCCCGGGCGATGGCGGCACCGATGCCGCGGCTGGCGCCCGTCACCAGGGCGACCTGACCGGCAAGGGGGGTGGGGGTGGCCATGGGCGGAGCGGGAGCAGGGCCCGATCGTATGGCTGCGGGTCGGGCGCGCGCCTCAGCTGAAGCCCAGGGCGGCCAGCACCGCCGCCGGCTCAAGGGCCTGGAGCCGGTCGGACTCGCCCAGCCCCTGCACCCCCTGGCGCGCCGGCAGGGAGGCCGGATCGCGGCCGAGGGCCACCAGGGGCAGGCCCAGCAGCAGGGCCAGTTCGGTGCTGAGCGGATCGCTGCTGAGCACCACATCGGCGCTGGCAAGGCGGGCGGCCTGCTGGCGGGGGGATCCGGAGCCGCTGCCGCCGCGCAGGGTGCGCAGGCTGGCCAGCCGCTGGCCGATCAGGCCGGGCAGCTCCTGCCAGCAGGCCTGGGGCCAGTCGCCGCTGCCACCGCCGGGAGCCAGCAGCAGCAGGGGGCCGTCGCCGCCGGGGAGCTCGGCCTGGGCGGCCTGCAGATCGGCCTTGGCCAGGGGCAGGCGGAAGGCCGCGGCGTCGAGCGTCACCCCGATCGGCTGCAGAAAGGCCTGCCAGTCGGCCTGGTTGGGCCAGCCTCCACCGGCCGGGCTGACCCGCTCGGTGGCCGAGAAGCCGGCGGTGGCGATGCGGGTGGGGATGTGGCTCATGGCGAGCATCAGGTCGACCTGGCGGCCGCTGGCCCGGTTGAGGCAGAGCTGGAAGTCGGGCTCGCGCACCGTGCCCAGCAGGTTGGCCCAGTCGGCCAGGGTGGAGCCCTCGAAGGCAAAGGGGATGGTGCGGCTGACGCCCGGATGCAGGGCCCAGATGCCGGCGGCCGCGGCGGAGCACACCACCTGCACCTCGGCCCGCAGCTGGTCGGCCACGGCCGCCGCCGCGGCGAAGGCCTGCAGTTGCCGGCTGGCGTCGCCCGGAATCAGGAACAGGGCGCGCATGCGGGGCAGGGATCAGGCACGTGGCCTGATTGTATGGATCGGATTGGATACGCCCTGTTCGGGCAGATCGGTTTCGGGGGTTGGATTGTGCATTTGCTGATCGCCGCCGCCGGCAGTGGCCGTCGCATGGGCGCCGCGGGCAACAAGCTGCTGCTGGAGGTGGCCGGCCGGCCGGTGCTGGCCTGGACGCTGGAGGCGGCCCTGGCCAGTGGGGTGATCCGCTGGATCGGCATCGTGGGCCAGCCGGTGGATGCGGAGCCGATCGCGGCGATCGTGGAAGCCGCCAGGCCGGACCGGCCGGTGGAGTGGATCCTGGGCGGTGACACCCGCCAGGAATCGGTGAGCCGGGGGCTGGCGGCGCTGCCGGCCGACGCCACCGGCGTGCTGATCCACGACGGCGCCCGTTGCCTGCTGGAGCCGGAGCTGCTGGAGCGCTGCGCGGCGGCGGTGGGCCAGGGCCAGGCGGTGATCGCCGCCACCCCGGTCACCGACACGATCAAGCAGGTGGATGGAGACGGCACAATCACGGCCACGCCGGATCGGGCCGGGCTCTGGGCGGCCCAGACCCCCCAGGGCTTCCCGGTGGAGCGGCTGCGCCAGGCCCACGCCACCGCCACGGCCGAGGGCTGGAGCGTCACCGACGATGCCGCCCTGTTTGAGCGCCTGGGCTGGCCGGTGCAGGTGCTGCAGGCGCCGCCCTCCAACATCAAGCTCACCACCCCGTTTGACCTCACCATCGCTGCGGCGGTGCTGGCCGGGCGGGCCCAGCCTGGGGCCTGATTTCAGGGCCGCAGCCGGTTCAGGCGAGCAGCTCCAGGGTGCCGGCGTCGCCGTCGAGCCGGACCCGCACCCCCAGGGGCAGGGCGGCGTTGCCCGCCACATGGCCTACCGGCAGGCCCTCCACCACCGGGATGGCGAGGTCGCCGGTGCGCTCCAGCAGCACCTGGCGGGCGGTGAGGGGGCCGGTGCCGGGGCCGGTGTCCGGATCCTCGCCGGTCTCCGGATCGTCGCAGTCGCTGAACTGGCCGAGGCCGATGCCGCCCAGCTGCTGCAGGGCGCCGCAGAGGCGCCAGTGGGTGAGCAGGCGATCGAGGCGGTAGGGGGCCTCGCCCACTTCTTCCAGCACCAGGATGGCGCCGCCCAGGGCCGGCAGGTGGCGGGTGCCGAGCAGATGGGTGGCGACCGTGAGGTTGGCCACCAGCAGGGGGCCCTCGGCCCGGCCGGGCCGGCAGCCCTGGCCCTGCAGCGGCGGCAGCGGCAGGCCGAACAGCAGATCATGCAGGCGCTGCTGGCTCCAGGCCGGCTCGGCTGCCAGGGTGGTGAGCAGGGGGCCATGGATGGCGCCACCGGAGCCCTGGGCCAGCTGGGCCCAGAGCAGGGAGGTGACGTCGGAGAAGCCGAGCAGCCAGCGGGGCGGCAGGGGCAGGGGCTGCTCCAGCAGCCGGGCCGACCCCCAGCCGCCGCGCAGGCAGGCCAGCAGGGCGGCGCCGCTGCGGCTCGCCCGCTGCAGATCGGCGGCGCGCTCGGGGTCGCGGCCGGCCAGCGTGCCCCAGGCTCGCTCGGCCTGATCCCCCGCCATCACCTCCAGCCCCCAGCCCTCGAGCACGGCGATGCCGGCCGCCAGGCGAGCCCGGGCCTCCTCGCCCGCCAGGGCGGAGCTGGCGGCCACCAGCGCCACCCGCTCGCCGCCCTGCAGCGGCGGTGGCAACGGCACCAGGGGGGCGGCGGCGCTCATGCCCGGATGCCCAGCACCAGGGCCAGCAGCAGCAGGGCGCCGAGCTGCACCTGGCCCTGGAAGTGGCGGCCGTAGGCGCTGCGGGGCAGCTCGGAGCGGCGCAGCTGCCAGCCCTCGCGCAGCATCCCGGCGGCGGCGATGGCCCCCAGCAGCCAGCCGATCGGCGCCAGGCCGCGGCTGGCGGCGGCGCTGGCCAGCAGCAGGGCGGTGGCGGCGTAGCTGAGGGTGACGGCCAGGGGAGCCCGGCTGCCGAGGCTGAGGGCACTGGAGCGCACGCCGATGCGGCGGTCGTCGTCGCGGTCGCTCATGGCATACACCGTGTCGAAACCGAAGGTCCAGGCGAGGGCGGCCAGCCAGGTGAGCAGCAGGGGCCAGCCGCCGGCGGGGCCGGCGAGGGAGCCGCTGGCGGCGGCCCAGGGGATCAGCACGGCGAAGCCCCAGCAGAGGGCCAGCACCAGCTGGGGGTAGCCGAACCAGCGCTTGGCCGAGGGGTAGAGCAGCACCGGCGGCAGGGCCGCCAGGGCCAGCAGCAGGCAGAGGCCGCGGCTGGCGGCTGGCAGCCCCCAGAGCACCACCGCCAGGGCGGCCACGAGGGCCAGCAGCAGCAGCAGCACCGCTTCGGCCACGCCCACGCGGCCGTCGGCCAGGGGGCGGGTGCGGGTGCGCTCCACCCGCGGGTCGATGCGCCGGTCCCAGAGGTCGTTGGCGATGCAGCCGGCGGCGCTCACCGCCAGGCCGCCGAGCACGATCCAGCCCACCAGCGGGGCCGGCGGCGGTGCGGCCGGGTTCAGCCAGAGGGCCCAGCCGGCGGGGATCAGCAGGATCAGGCGGCCGCTGGGCTTGTGCCAGCGCACCAGCTCCAGCCAGGCCCGCAGCCGCCGCGTCCGTGCTTCGCCCGCCATGGCCCTGTGCCGCTGGGGCGCAGGCTAGGGGCGGGGGGCGGTGTCAAAGTGGCGCCGCCTGGCGCGATCTGCCCCCATGGCCCTGGCCCCCTCCCCCGCGCCGGCCGGACGCCGCCGGGTGGCCGCCATCGACATCGGCACCAACTCCTTTCACCTGGTGATCGCCGAGGTGGATGTGGCGCTGAGCAGCTTCAGCGTGCTGCACACCGAGAAGGCCACGGTGCGGCTGGGGGAGCGGGACCCGGAGACGGGTGACCTGAGCACGGCGGCGATCGAGCGGGCCTTCCGCAGCCTGCGCCACAACCGCGAGCTGGCCGCCAGCTACGGGGTGGAGCAGATCGTGACGGCCGCCACCAGCGCCGTGCGCGAGGCCCCCAACGGCCAGGAGTTCCTGCAGGCGGTGCAGGAGCAGCTGGGCCTGGCGGTGGACCTGGTGAGCGGGCCGGAGGAGGCGCGGCTGATCTACCTGGGAGTGCTCTCGGGGATGAGCTTTGGCGAGCAGCCCCACCTGATCATCGACATCGGCGGCGGCTCCACCGAGCTGGTGCTGGCCGACGGGCGGGATGCCCGGGTGCTGAACAGCACGCGCATCGGCGCCGTGCGCCTGCAGCGGGAGTTCGGCCAGCCCGATCCGCTGCCACCGGCGCGGCGCACGTTTCTGCAGGCCTACATCCAGGGGGCGCTGGATCCGGCGGTGGCGGAGGTGCGGGCGGCGCTGCAGCCGGGCGAGCGGCCCCAGCTGGTGGCCACCAGCGGCACGGCGATGGCGATGGCGGCCCTGGCGGCGGCGGAGGACGCCAAGCCGCCGCTGAAATTGCAGGGCTACCGGGTAAGCCGCGAGCGGCTGGATCAGCTGGTGGCCAAGTTGCTCACCCTCACGCCGGAGCAGCGGCGGGCGCTGCCGGCGATCAACGACCGGCGGGCCGAGATCATCGTGCCGGGGGCACTGATCCTGCAGACGGCGATGGCGATGCTGGGCGCCGGCGATCTGGTGGTGTGCGACCGGGCCCTGCGCGAGGGGCTGATCGTGGACTGGATGCTGCGCAACCAGCTGCTCGGCGATCGCTTCGTGTTCCAGGGCTCGATCCGCCAGCGCACGGTGCGGCACCTGGCCCAGAACTTCGGGGTCGACCGGGAGCGGGCCGAGCGGGTGGCCCGCCTGGCGCTCAGCCTCTACGACCAGACCCGCGGCGTGCTGCACCACGACAGCGGGCCGGGGCGGGAGCTGCTCTGGGCGGCGGCCCAGCTGCACACCTGCGGCAAAAGCATCAACATCTCCGCGTATCACAAACACAGCTGGTATCTGATCCGCCACGGTGAGCTGCTGGGCTACTCGCAGATCGAGCACCTGATGGTGGCGGCGATTGCCCGGTATCACCGCCGCAGCCTGCCGAAGAAACGGCACGAGGCCTGGCAGCTGATCGAGGGCCGGGAGCAGCGCCGGCTGGTGAGCGAGATGGCCCTGCTGCTGCGGTTGGCTGCCGCCCTGGATCTGCGGCCGGTGGCGGTGGTGGAGGCGATCACTGCCCACGCCAGCCCCGGCCGGCTGGAGCTCACGCTGGGGCCGGCTGCTCCCGGCCCGGGGGAGGCCGAGGCCGACCTGAGCCTGGAGCGCTGGAGCCTGCGCTCCTGCGAGCCGCTGGTGATGGAGGTGTGCGGCGTGGCGCTCACGGTGCGGGGCGCGTAAGCCCGGGCCCAGCCCCCAGCGGCCTCAGAAGGTGAGGGTGATGCCCTGCTCCGCGGCCTGGTCGCGGCTGTAGCTCACAAGGTGGGCCACGCTGCCGTCGCGGCTCAGCAGCCGGATCTCGCCGCCGCGGTTGGAGAGCTGGATCGAATGGCGCGGCAGCGGGATGGTGGTGATCCCGCCCGCCGGCAGCGGAGCGGGGAGGGAGGGGATGGCGTAGCGGTTGTGCATCGCATCGAGAAGCTGCCAGCCCTCGAGGGAAACGGCCGTGGCACCGGTGTTGATCAGGGTCACCGTTTCCTGGCCGGGATCGCCGCCCAGGGCAATCCCAAGGGCGACGATCCCGGCCCGGAAACGGTGACCCTGGTCAACACCCGTGCCACGGCCCTTTCCCGCGCGGGCTGGCAGCATCTCGAAGCGCTGCCCAACC
>JBEDAU010000180.1:0-5880 GCA_041177605.1 Cyanobacteriota bacterium
CGGCTCCAGGGTCTGGAGCCTGAAGTGCTGAACTAGGTTGTTGGCGATGAGCAGCCCTGTGGCCCGGCGGCCCCGAAAGCGAGGCAAGCGCGGCCCGGTCTTGCTGGCCATCGCTGTGGGCCTGGGCAGCGGACTGCTCCTCTCCGGGCCGCTGTGGCACTGGCTGAACAGCAATCCCGACGCCGGCAGCACCCCGATCAACAACCCCTTCGCCGCCTGGAGCGGTGTGGGCAACCAGGACATCCTCCTGCTCGGCACCGATGTGGGCGGGGGCAACACCGATGTGATCGCCAGCCTGCGGGTGGAGGGCGGCACCACCCGCGTGATTCAGGTTCCCCGCGATTCCTACATCGAAGCCGAAGGATATGGGCCCCACAAGATCAACGCCCTCTACAGCCTCGGCGGCACGGAGCTGGTGAAACGGGAACTTTCCCGCAAGCTCGGGCGGCCCATCACCCACCATGTCGTGGTGAACCTGGCAGCCATCCGTCGCATGGCCGATGCCCTGGGGGGCATCGAGCTGGAGGTGCCGAAGCGGATGTACTACGTCGACAACAGCCAGGGGCTGTTCATCGATCTGCAGCCCGGACCGCAGACCCTCAAGGGCCGGGATCTGGAGGGTTTCCTGCGCTTCCGGCACGACGAAATGGGCGATATCGGCAGGATCGAGCGCCAGCAACTGGCCCTGCAGGCCCTGTTCCGCAAACTCACCCGCCCGGAGCACCTGGTGCGTCTGCCGGGGCTGCTGGCGGCTGCCGGCAAGGATCTGCGCACCGACCTGGGCCCCATGGAGCTGGGCGGCCTGATCACCGCCATGGGCACCACCCAGCTGCAGACCCAGCGGCTCGGGGGCCAGCCCTTCATGCGCGATGGCATCAGCTACTGGGATGCGGACTGGCCCCGTGACGACGGCCTCGAGGGCGACGACGGCCGTCCCGAACCCCAAGGCGACGACGGCTTCGATCCGGAGAGCGAGCGCTAGGGGCACCGGCGGCGCCGGCCCTCAGCCACCAACCATCCGGGTCGCCAGGGTCTGCACCGCAGCCGGCACCTGGCTGTAGGCCCCACTGAAGCCGGCACACACCCACAGCCCCGGGGAGCCGGCCACCGGCCCGACCAGTGGCCGGCCGTCGAGACAGAAGCTGACCGGCGCCTGGCGGTAGCGCCCCGGCCAGCTGGCCAGGCTGGCGAGCGGCGCCGGCGCCGAGGCGAGCCCCTGGCGCAGGCGCGCCTCCATCACGGCTGAATCCGGGGCAGGCCCGCCACCTGCCGGTGCGGGGCGCACCAGGGAGATCTGGCCGGCCAGCCAACCGGAACCCCGCGGCACCAGCCCGGGATCCACCACCCAGGCCTCGGCGACGAGCTGGGCCGCCCGCCGCTCCAGGGCCAGACGATCAAAGGCCACCGGCAGGAGGGCGCCATCCCGCGGCAGGTCCCGCGCCCGCTCCAGGGGTGGGGGCAGCCGCTCGAGCTCAAGCACCCCTGCCCAGCTGACCCACAACGCCGCGGGCAGCTGGGGCCAGAGCGCACGGCAGCCGGCCCCGGCCGCCAGCACCACCTGCTCGGCCTCCAGGGGATCAACCGGCCGCTCTGCCACCAGGGCGAGGTGCCAGCCCCGGCGGCAGGGTTGGGGGGGCTGGCGCAGGCTGGCCGGGAGGCAGACCACCCCGGCACGGGCGAGGGCCTCGGGCAGCTGGAGGGCCAGCCGCTCCCCATCCAGGCGGTACAGGGGGAGCGCCGGCAGCCAGGGTCTGCCGACCTGCCGCACCGGCAGGGGCCGCAGGCCCAGGTCACCATGGCGACGCTGGAGCCGGCGCCAGGGGCGATCCGCCCCGGGCATCAGCACGCCGTAGCTGAGCAGGGTGGCGGCGCTGGCTTGGCCCCCGTCCACCAGGGTCACGGCCTGGCCCCGCTCCACCAGGGCCAGGGCAAGCAGGCTGCCGGCCAGCCCGGCCCCCACGATCGCCACCGTCATCGCCGGCCCCCGGCCACGCCTGCGGCGCCGGGCGGCACAGCGGCCACCTCAGACCAGCAGGCTGAAGGAGGTGACCACCTGGCGGAACAGGTCCTTCACCTTGCCCCAGCGAATCTCATTGGTGCTGGCGGCAAAGGTGTAAAGCCGGCCCCGATCCACCACCACGGTGGCCAGCTCATGGCGATCGCGGTCTTCCAGGTGGACGGTGTACTCCAGGTCATAGAAGGTACGACCGTCGCTCTGGCGCTCGTCGGCCTGCACCAGTTCGGCCTGGCGGCCACTGCCCTCGGGGGCGATCACGTTGCGGCGCAGACTCTCACCCACCGCCACCGCGCTGCCCAGGCTGGTGAGGTCGCTGCCCGCCGTGACCTCGGAGATCACCAGGCTCAGGGTCTCATCACTGTTGATCAGGTCGTGGAACACCACCTGGGGGCCATTGCTGACCTGCACGCGGGTCCAGCCGGTGGGATACAGAAAGGCGTAGCGACCGTCGGGGCTCTGGAAACCGTTGAGACCGGCGGCGGCGGCACTGCAGCCCACCAGCACCAGGGCCAGCAGCAGGGCGACCAGGCGGGGCATCTGGCGGCGGAGGGAAAGCATGGCGAAAGCGGGCTGGCCGGCCCCATTCTGCTGGCTGCCCGCCGCCCGGCTCCCGGCCCGGCCGAGCTGCCTACAGTCGATCCATCCGCAGCGGTTCCCTGAGCGGCTTCACACGCCCCCTGGCCCGGCTGATCGACCAGTTCGAGCGCCTCCCCGGGATCGGCCCCCGCACCGCCCAGCGGTTGGCCCTGCACCTGTTGCGCCAGCCCACCGAGCAGATCCAGGCCTTCGCCGACGCGCTGCTGGCGGCCCGCACCCAGGTGGGGCAGTGCCAGCGGTGTTTCCACCTCTCGGCCGACCCCCTCTGCGAGATCTGCCGCAACGAGGAGCGCCGCAACGGCCAGCTCTGCGTGGTGGCCGATTCCCGCGATCTGCTGGCAATGGAGCGCACCCGGGAATTCCGGGGCGGCTACCACGTGCTCGGCGGGCTGATCTCGCCGATGGATGGCATCGGCCCGGAGCTGCTGCAGATCCAGCCGCTGGTCCAGCGGGTGGACGCCGAGGGGATCAGCGAAGTGATCCTGGCCCTCACCCCCAGCGTGGAGGGCGACACCACCAGCCTCTACCTGGCCCGCCTGCTCAGGCCGTTCACGCTGGTCAGTCGCATCGCCTACGGGCTGCCGGTGGGCAGCGAACTGGAGTACGCCGATGAGGTCACCCTGGCGCGGGCCTTCGAAGGCCGCCGGGCGGTGGAGTGAACAGGGGGGAGGGCCAGGGATGAGCAACGAGATGCGCGCCACAGGCGACCGGCCGGCAACCGGGGTGGAAGCGGGGGTGGGCGCCGGCGGTCCCCGCCGGTCGCGCTACAGCGCCATCGCTCCGGCCGAACGGCTGCCGGCCTGGCTGCGGCGACCGGTGGGCAACGCCTCGGCCCTGGAGGCCGTGCAGGGGGTGGTGAAGCAGCAGCGGCTGCACACGATCTGCGAGGAGGGGCGCTGCCCCAACCGGGCCGAGTGCTACGCCGCCGGTACGGCCACCTTTCTGCTGGGCGGCCCGGTCTGCACCCGCAGCTGCGCCTTCTGTCAGGTGGAGAAGGGGCAGCCCCCCGCACCGCCGGATCCCGCCGAAGCCGAGCGGGTGGCGGCGGCGGTGCAGACCCTCCGCCTCTCCTACGTGGTGCTCACCGCCGTCGCCCGCGACGACCTTGCCGACCACGGTGCCGGACTGTTCACCGCCACGATGGCCGCGATCCGCCGGCGCTGCCCGGGGGTCGCCATCGAGGTGCTGACCCCCGACTTCTGGGGTGGGCAGCGCGACCCGGCGGCCGGCGAACGGGCCCAGCGCCAACGGCTGGCCGCCGTGCTGGCCGCCGGGCCCGCCTGCTTCAACCACAACCTCGAGACCGTGGAGCGCCTTCAGGGCGAGGTGCGCCGCGGCGCCACCTACCGCCGCTCCCTGGCTCTGCTGGCAGCAGCGCGGCAGCTGGCCCCTGAGGTGCCCACCAAGAGCGGGCTGATGCTGGGGCTGGGCGAGCGCTTCGACGAGGTGGTGCAGACCCTGCGGGATCTGCGGGCGGTGGATTGCCAGCGCCTCACCCTGGGCCAGTACCTGCGGCCCTCCCTGGCCCACCTTCCGGTTGCCCGCTACTGGACGCCGGCCGAGTTCGACCAGCTGGGCGCCACGGCCCGTGATCTGGGCTTCCGCCAGGTGCGCAGCGGGCCGCTGGTGCGCAGCAGCTACCACGCGGCCGGGCCAGCCTGATCCCCGCAGCGGGCGCCGCGCGGCGGCCGCTGCTCAGCCCAACAGCAACCGGTAGGCCGCATCGAGGCGGTGGAACGCCTCCACATCGCCGCCCAGGTCGGGGTGATGGGCCTTGGCCAGTCGCCGGTAGGCGCGCTTGATCGCCTGGGGGGAGGCCCCGGGCTCCAGCCCCAGCAGCCGCAGGGCCCGGCGGCGGGGATCCGGGTCGGCATCGCCCTCCCGGTCGCCGCTGTGGTCGCTCCGCTGGGCGCCGTCCTGGTCGGTGGCCTGGCTGTGGTTCTGGGTGCGGGTGCCCCGCCGCCGGCTGGCGCCGGCCCGGCGCAGCAGCTCCTCCACCACCCGCAGGGGCTCGTCATCGAGCCACTCCTGGGCCCTGGGGCCGTAGAGGGCGAAGGCGGCCCGCACCGCCCAGCGTGCCCGGCTGTGGGGACCGGCCAGGGCCGCGGCCAGCTCGGCTCCCAGGCCGGGGGCGCGCCGATCCAGCTCCTCCTCGAGGCTCAGCTGGGGGTTCCACCAGTGGCGGCGGAGATCGTCGATCAACCCCCGCAGCCCGCCCGGGGGACCGATGCGCAGCTCCCGCCAGCGGGGGTGGTGGGCCATGGCCCGGCCCCAGCGCTCCAACCGGGCGGCACTGAGGCCATGGCCGGGGCTGGCGGTGACCCGCTGGCCCTGCAACAGGGTCTCGAGCTGCAGGCGCAGGCTGCGCACCTCGCGGCGCAGGGCGTCGTTCTCCGCCAGCAGGGTCTCCACGTTGGTGGTGACCGCCCGACCAGTGGCCGCCCGCCGCCCGGCCGGCGGCTGCCAGCGGCGGGGATCAAAGCCCACCGGAGCCCCGCTCCACCGGCAGGTCCAGCCTGCGGTTCCCTTCCACGTGCCACCACGCGGTGGGGGAGGCGAGGAAGCCGCGCCGCGCCATCGCCAACCCCAGGCGGCGGGCGGCAGCCGGCGGGGGTGTCCCCTGGAGCAGCGGCTGCAGCGCGGCAGCAGCCAGCGCTCGAGCCAACGGCATGGCTGGAGCCCATGGCATGGCTGGACCCAACGGCGGGGCGCGTCGTCAGCCCCCATCCTTGCCCCTGCCGGGCCCTAGGGGTCCCCGGCCAGGCGCTGCCAGCTGCGGCGTAGCACCGCCTCGCAGTCACCCCGCATCAACAGGCCCGCACCTCCCCAGAGCAGCCGCGGGGCCAGGTCTGCTGCGCCCGCACCCAGGTCCCGCAGGGGCACAAAGCCGAGGCGTCGGAAATAGCGCACCAGGCGGCGGTGCTGCTGCTCCCCATCGCGGATCGCCAGCAGGGCGGCCTGGCGGCAGGGGGTGGCCTCCAGGGCCCAGGCCATGGTGGCCGCCCAGATCAGCGGACCCACCGCCGCCGTGCCTTCCCCCTGCACCCGCATGGTGTCGAGGCGTAGGCCGGCCGGCGTGGGCAGGGCCCAGCCCTTGAGCTCGCCGATCAGCACCAGGGGGGAGGCGGGATCGGCAGGATCGCGGCGCCGGGCCACCCCCACCCGCAGGCTCCAGAGCAGACCCAGGGGCCGCCCCACCTGCAGGCGCAGCACCAGGCCCCGCCGCTCGGCGTCCGTCACCAGCTCCGGCAGGGTGGGGCGGGGCC
>JBEDAU010000181.1:0-8523 GCA_041177605.1 Cyanobacteriota bacterium
GGCCAGGTGCTTCTCCAGCACGGCCAGGATCTGATGCAGCCGGTTGACGGCGATGCCGGTGGCGGTGCGACGTGGGCTGGCATAGCTGGTGGGGCTCACCAGCGCCTGCAGCTCCACCACCAGGGGCCGGGTGCCCTCACAGGCCACGATCGTGGCGGTGCCGCTGCTGGGTTCATGGCCGCCCAGGAACAGTTCGCTGGGGTTGCTCACCTCCGCCAGGCCCCGATCGCGCATCTCGAACACCCCCAGCTCATGGGTGGCGCCGAAGCGGTTCTTCACGGCCCGCAGCAACCGGTGGCTGGCGAACCGGTCGCCCTCGAAGGTGAGCACCGCATCCACCAGGTGCTCGAGCACCTTCGGGCCGGCCAGCATCCCCTCCTTGGTCACGTGGCCCACCAGCAGCAGGGCCGTGTCCTGGCGCTTGGCGATGCGGGCCAGGGCGGCGGCGCACTCGCGCACCTGGGCCACCGAGCCTGGGGCGCTGGCCAGCTCGGCGTCGTGCAAGGCCTGGATGCTGTCGATGATCGCCACCGCTGGCCGCAGCGCCTCCAGCTCCTGCAGCACCAGCTCCAGGTCGGTCTCGGCCAGCAGCTGGAAGTCGCCCGCAGCCACCCCAGCCGCCGCGGCGGCGCCGACGGACTCCTCCATGTTGGCGAGGCGCCGCCAGCGCAGCTTGACCTGCTGGGCCGATTCCTCGGCGCTCACGTAGAGCACGGAGGCGCGGCCGGCCATGGCCCGGGCGCTCTGCAGCAGCAGGGTGCTCTTGCCGATGCCCGGATCCCCCCCGAGCAGCACCAGCGAACCCGGCACCAGGCCGCCCCCCAGCACCCGATCCAGCTCGCCGTACCCACTGGCGAGCCGCTGGAGCGGCCGCTCCCCCACCGCCTGAATCGACGTGGATCGGCGCGGCTGGGGTTCCGCGGCGGCAGGGGCGCCGGCCGGCGCCACCGGGCGGCGGCGGCGGTTGTCGGCAGGGGTTGGCGCGGGCTGCTCCACCAGGGAGTTCCAGCTGCCACAGCTGCTGCAGCGCCCGAAGAACTGGCGGGTCTGGGCGCCGCACTCACGGCAGCTGTAGAGGGTGGCGGCTTTAGCCAAGGCAGGGACCCAACACTGTGAAGAAAGGCGTCGTTCAATGAACGGAGCCGCCCTCAGGCCTTTTCAGTAGAGCGGATCCGTTGTAACGCCAGGCCGCCTCGATGACGGCTCCCTCCCCCGCAAAAGAAACCATCCTTGTCGTGGACGACGAGGCGAGCATCCGCCGGATCCTCGAGACGCGCCTGACGATGATCGGCTACCACGTGCTCACCGCCAGCGATGGCGAGGAAGCCCTCGACCTGTTCCGCAGCCACCACCCCGACCTGGTGGTGCTCGACGTGATGATGCCGAAGCTGGATGGCTACGGCGTCTGCCAGGAGCTGCGAAAGGAATCGGACGTTCCGATCGTGATGCTCACCGCCCTGGGCGATGTGGCCGACCGCATCACCGGCCTGGAGCTGGGCGCCGACGACTACGTGGTGAAACCGTTCAGCCCCAAGGAGCTGGAGGCCCGAATTCGCTGTGTGCTGCGGCGGGTGGAGAAGGACGCCGTGGCCGGCATCCCCAACTCCGGGGTGATCACGGTGGGGGACCTGCGGATCGACACCAACAAGCGCCAGGTGTATCGAGGCGAGGAGCGCATCCGTCTCACCGGCATGGAATTCAGCCTGCTCGAGCTGCTGGTGAGCCGCAGCGGTGAACCCTTCAGCCGCGGCGAGATCCTCAAGGAGGTCTGGGGATACACCCCTGAGCGCCATGTGGACACCCGGGTGGTGGATGTCCACATATCCCGGCTGCGCTCCAAACTGGAGGATGATCCGGCCAACCCCGAGCTGATCCTCACGGCTCGCGGCACCGGTTACCTGTTCCAACGCATCGTTGACGCCGTTGCCTCCGAAGGAGCCTGACAAGCGCACCAAGCCCAACCGCACGATCCGCCGGTTGGTGATCTGGTATCGGCGCAATGCGGCCGTCACCAGCCTGGTCGACACCGCCACCTCGGCGGCCAGCACGGCCGGATCGGTGGCCGGGGCCGCCGTCTCTGGCGCCGGATCGGTGGCCGGATCGATGGCGGGAGCCGCCACGAGCGCCGCCAACACGGTGCTGCAACCCCTGGTGTTTGATCCCCTGCGCCGCCTGCAGCGGGGGCTGGGGGGCCCCGATGAAGACAAGCCGATCAACGATGCCGACCGGCTCTGGGTGGCGGTCGACGGCATGGGCGGCGACCACGCTCCCGGCCCGATCCTGGAAGGTTGCCTGCAGGCGGTGGAGCGCCTGCCCCTGCGGGTGCACTTTGTGGCCGAGGCCGAGCGACTCCGGGCCGCCGTGGCGGAGCTGGGGCTGCAGGAGCAGCTGGATGGGGCCCTGGCGCGCGGCCTGGTCGAGCTGGTGCCCAGCGGCCCCTCGGTGGGCATGGACGAGGAGGCAACCGTGGTGCGCAGGAAGCGCGACGCCAGCATCAACCTGGCCATGGACCTGGTGAAACAGGGCCGGGCCACTGCCGTGTATTCGGCCGGCAACTCCGGCGCCGTGATGGCCTCGGCGATCTTCCGGCTGGGCCGGCTGAAGGGCATTGACCGTCCAGCGATCGGGGCCCTCTTCCCCACCCGCGACCCGGAGCAGCAGGTGCTGGTGCTGGATGTGGGCGCCAACATGGACTGCAAGCCGGAATGGCTGCTCCAGTTCGCCCTGCTCGGCAACATCTACAGCCGGGACGTGCTGCAGGTGGCCCGGCCCCGCATCGGCCTGGTCAACATCGGCGAGGAGGAATGCAAGGGCAACGACCTCTGCCAGCGCACCTACCCGCTGCTGGCGGGTGAGTCGCGCTTCCACTTCGCCGGGAACTGCGAAGGCCGCGACATCCTCTCGGGTGCCTTCGACGTGGTGGTGTGCGACGGCTACACCGGCAACGTGCTGCTCAAGTTCCTGGAGAGCGTGGGCAGCGTGCTGCTGGATGTGATCAAGGTGGAGTTGCCCCGCGGCCGCCGAGGCAAGGTGGGTTCGGCTTTCCTGATCAACAACCTGCGCCGGATCAAGAAGCGCCTCGACCACGCCGAACATGGCGGGGCCCTGCTGCTGGGCGTCGACGGGGTGTGCGTGATCGGCCACGGCAGCAGCAAGGCCCTGTCGGTGCTGAGCGCCCTGCGGCTGGCCCACTCCGCCGCCAACCATCACGTGATGGACAACCTCCACGCCCTGAGCGAACAGGGCAGCTCCGTCGCCTGTGGTTGACTGAAGCCCAATTGCTGGTGGATCCCGGTGGTGCTGGGCCAGGGGGGCACGTTCGGGAGCATGGCAGCAGGGGCATCGCCCCACGGCATCGCCCTGGTGGGCACGGGCAGCGCCGTGCCGGCCCTGAGCATCAGTAACGCCCAGCTCAGCGAACGGGTGGACACCTCCGATGCCTGGATCCACACCCGCACCGGCATCAGCGCCAGGCGGGTCGCCGGCCCTGATGAACCGCTCACCGAACTCGCCAGCCGGGCCGCCCGGGCCGCGCTCGATCACGCCGGCTGGAGCCCGGCCGATCTGGATCTGATCCTGCTGGCCACCTCCAGCCCCGACGACCTGTTCGGCACCGCTCCGCGGGTCCAGGCGGCGCTCGGGGCCAGCCGGGCGGTGGCCTTCGATCTCACGGCCGCCTGCAGCGGCTTTCTGTTCGCCCTGATCACCGCAGCTCAGTACATCCAGAGCGGCGCGATCCGCCGGGCCGTGGTGATCGGGGCTGACCAGCTCAGCCGCTGGGTCGACTGGGACGACCGCCGCACCTGCGTGCTGTTTGGTGACGGGGCCGGAGCCGTGGCCGTGGAGGCCTGCCCGGCCAGTGAGAGTGGCCTGCTGGGCTTCCGGATGCGCTCCGACGGCAGCCGCAACGCCTGCCTGACCCTGGCCCAGACCGACGCCCGCGAGCCCCTGCTGGCCGGGGCGTCAGCCCAGAAGGGCGGCTTCGCCCCGATCGCCATGAACGGCCAGGAGGTCTACAAATTCGCGGTGCGGGAGGTGCCGCAGGTGCTGGCCGAGGTGCTCGAAGCGACCCAGACACCGGCAGCGGCTGTGAACTGGCTGCTGCTGCACCAGGCCAACCAGCGCATCCTCGATGCGGTGGCCGATCGCTTCGCCGTGCCCCATGAGCGGGTGCTCAGCAACCTGTCCCGCTACGGCAACACCTCGGCGGCCACCATCCCGCTGATGCTCGATGAAGCCGTCAGGGACGGCCGCGTCCAGCCCGGCCACCTGCTGGCCAGCAGTGGTTTTGGCGCCGGCCTCAGCTGGGGGGCTGCCTTGCTGCGCTGGAGCGGGCCCTAATCTCCAGCCGTCTGATGAGCGGCGCGCCATGGCCATTGCCTGGGTATTTCCTGGCCAGGGGTCCCAGAAACTGGGAATGGCCGACGGGGTGGTGGACCTGCCCGGCGCCCGCGAGCGCTTCCAGCAGGCCTCCGAGCTGCTGGGCCGGGATCTGCTCGCCATCTGCGCGGGCAGCAGCGAGGCTGAGCTCAGTGACCTGAACGACACCCGCAACACCCAGCCCGGCCTGTTTGTGGTGGAGAGCCTGCTGGTGGATGCCCTCAAAGGTCAGGGCCGCCAGGCGCAGCTGGTGGCGGGGCACAGTCTTGGGGAGCTGGTGGCCCTCTATGCCGCCGGCGTCTTTGACGTGGCGACAGGCCTGCGACTGATGCAGCGGCGCAGCGAGCTGATGGCGGCCGCCGGCGGCGGCGCCATGACCGCCGTGATGGGCTTTGAGCGCGGCGAACTGGAGGCGCTGGTGGCCGCCACCGAGGGGGTGGTGATCGCCAACGACAACAGCAGCGCCCAGGTGGTGCTCTCTGGCCGTCCGGAAGCCGTGGCAGCGGTGAGCAGTCAACTGGCCTGCAAGCGGGCCATCCCCCTGGCCGTCAGCGGCGCCTTCCACTCCCCCTTCATGGCCGAGGCCGCCGCGGCCTTTGCGGCCGAACTGGAGGCGGTGCCCTTCGCCGATGCGACGATCCCCGTGCTGAGCAATACCGACCCCACCCCGGAAACCAGTGGGGCTGCCCTCAAAGCCCGGCTGCGCAACCAGATGACCACGGGGGTGCGCTGGCGCGAAATCATGGAGGCCTTCAGCCCGGCCGGCATCGACACCGCCGTGGAGATCGGCCCCGGCAATGTGCTCTCCGGCCTGATCAAGCGCAGCTGCGCCGGCATCACCACGGCCCAGGTGGCGAGCGCCGCCGACCTGGGCCTGTGAGCGGGTCTGATCCGCGGCCCGGCAGCCGGCCCGTGAACGCCATGAAGCGGGTGCTGCGCAGACGACGGCGCTCCGAGCCCCCCGCCCTGCTGCGCACCCCCAGACCCAGCCTCACCTATCGGCTGATCAGCTATCTGCTGGTCTTCCCCGTGTTCCGACTGCTGTTCCGCGGCCGCACCGCCGGCAACGCCAATGTGCCCCAGGAGGGGGCCCTGGTAGTGGTCGCCAACCACGGCTCCCACCTCGATCCGCCCCTGCTGGGCCACGCCCTGGGCCGACCGGTGGCCTTCATGGCCAAGGCCGAGCTGTTCAGGGTGCCACTGCTGGGCCCCATCATCCGCGCCTGCGGCGCGTACCCCGTGGCCCGCGGCGCCAGCGACCGGGAGGCGATCCGCACCGCCACCGACCGGCTGGAGGAGGGCTGGGCCACCGGCGTGTTCATCGATGGCACCCGGCAACGCGACGGCCGGGTCAATGCCCCCCAGCCCGGTGCCGCCCTGCTGGCCGCCAGGGCCGGCGTGCCGCTGCTGCCGGTGGCGATCATCAACAGCCATCGGGCCCTCGGGCCTGGCGGGGGGGGCCTGCGGCTGGTGCCGATCCACATCCGCATCGGCACCCCGATTCCGCCGCCGGCCTCCCGGCGGCGGCCTGATCTGGATGCGGCGACCGCAGCGGCCCAGCGCCAGATCAACGCCCTGCTGGATCAGGGTCTGATCCAGGGGCCCCTGCTGGGGCCAGCCAACCAGGCAGGTGATCTGCCGCCCAGCCCTTGAGGTCGCGCCCGCTCAGCACCCACAAACCAGCCCGCAGCCCGTCGCCCCACACCTTGCGGCGCCCCTCCGGCTGGCACTGATCTCCACAGGTCACCGGCACAGGGGTGAGGGTGATGCCCCGGCTGCCGGCCACGATCCGTCCCACCAGCAGGGCCCGGTCCATGTGGTCGCTGCTGGTGACCAGCAGGGCATGGCGAATCCGCGCCCGGCGCAGATCGTCCACGAGGGAGGTGAAATTCGAGAGGGTGTCGCGGGCTCGGTAGTCAAGCTGCACCTGCCCGCGGGGCAATCCCTGGCGCTGCTCGAACAGCCACTGGGCATATTCGGGATTGCTGCCACCGCTCACCACCACCGGCAGGCCGCGGTGTTCGGCCAGCTCAGCAGCGCGCGCCTCCCGGGCCACGTCCCCGCCCAGCACCAGGATCAGCTGGGGTGGAGGCGGGGCAGGCCACCACCAGCCACGCGACAGCCAGAGCAGGCCCAGGCCGAGCAGGCCGGGGAGCAGCCAGCAGCCACGCCGGGCCGGAGCGGCCATCACCCCACCTCCGGCGCCCCAGCCACGGGCGATGTGGGATAGAGGGGCAGCACCCCCTGCCAGGGTGCGACCACACCCCGGACGTGGGCAGCGGCGCTGAGGTCCAGCAGCTGGATCACGTCGTCGGGCTGCTGCCCATCGGCGGGCGCAATCGGCACAGGCCCTTCCCCCGTCCCCGCCAGCGCCGCCAGCGCGGGAAACAGGCGGGGCGCCTGCAGCTCCGCCATGCCGCCGAGAGCCTGGGGATCAGGGCCATACAGGCCGGCCACCACCCCACGGCGGGGCAGCTCCTGGGTGAGCCAGGTCGGCTGCTGCAGACCCAGCCGCCGCGCCACCAGCAGAAAGCTGCTGAAGCCGTCGAGCGGCAGCTGCAGCTGCTGGGCCAGGGTGCGGGCCAGCACCACGGTCAGGCGGGTGCCGGTGAAGCCCCCAGGGCCGGTGGCCACCGCCAGACGACCGAGCCGGGGCCACTCCTGGGCCGGCAGCAGCTGCTCCACACAGGCCAGCAGGTCGTTGGCCAGGGCCCGCCCCAGGGGAAAGGCGGCACTGCGCTGGCGCGCCGCTCCACCCGGCTCCAGCGGGCGCACCCCCACCCCCAGGACCTGGGAGGAGCTGTGCAGGGCGAGCAGCCAGGTCATCGGGGCAGCGGCAGACCGGGGCAGAGCCGCTGCCAGCGGCCAGGCTCGGCCTGAAAGCTGGCGCAGGCGCGCACGTCCCACTCCACCCCCACCCCGCCGCCGGGCAGATCGATCACCTGCACGTGGATGCGTGGCTGGTCGGGTTCAAAGCTCGGCGCAGCGCAGAGGTGGCCCACGCCGTGCTGGCGTTCCACCGCGTGGTAGGCCTTGCAACGGTCGACCCAGTGGCAATCCACGCAGATGCACATGCCGCCGAGGCCGAGCCAGAGCCCCATTGTGATGGCCCCCGTTCCCAGCCCCGCTGAGCTGGGCGTGCGCCTGTGGCATCGGCTGGCTCCAGCAACCTGGCCGCTGCCGATCGACGCCCTGCCCGCCGGCACGGCCCTGGTGGGCGGAGCGGTCCGCGATGCCCTGCTGGGCCGGCTGGCCCTGCGGCCCGATCTGGATTTCGTGGTGCCCGCCGGCGCCATCCGCCTGTGCCACCGATTGGCTGGAGAGCTTGGCGGCACCGCCGTGGTGCTGGATCCCGAGCGCGACATCGCCCGACTGGTGCTGAGCGGCTGGACGATCGACCTGGCCCGCTGCGAAGGGCCGGACCTGGCCAGCGACCTGCGACGCCGCGACTACAGCGCCAACGCCATCGCCCTGCCCCTGGACCCAGGCGCTGAGCCCGTCGATCCCACCGGTGGCCTCGGCGATCTGGCCCGCGGCCGGCTGGTGGCGGTGAGCGAGCAGAACCTGCTGGCCGACCCCCTGCGGCTGCTGCGCGGGGTACGGCTGAGCTGGGAGCTGGGGCTGGTGTTGGCCCCGGACAGCCGCCACTGGATCCACACCCACGCCACCCGCCTGGGAGCGGTGGCGGGCGAGCGGGTGCTGGCCGAGCTCAACAAGCTTGCCGCGCTGCCCGAGGGCGAACGGGGCCTGGAGCAGGCCGCCCAGGCCGGCCTGCTGGATCCCTGGGGAGCCCGGCCCCAGCCCGGCCTGCCCCTGGCCCAGCTGGGGCCGGCGGCAGCGGCGGCACGGGGCCTGCGGCCCGAGGAGACGGCCACGGCCCTCCCCCTGGCGCGACTGGCCGCTCTGCTCGATGGCCCGGCCCTGGCGAAGCTGCACGCCAGCCGCAGGTTGCAGCAGCAATGCCAGCGCCTGCGCGAGTGGGCCTCGGCCCTGAATCAGGCAGCCCTGAATCAGGCCGCGCCCCTTGAGGGGCTGGAGGAGGCGGAGCGGCTGCGCCTGCAGCGGCAGTTGGAGGCCGACCTGCCGGCCCTGCTGCTCTGCCTGGCCCCCGAGCAGGCGGGCGCGGCACTGGAACGCTGGCGG
>JBEDAU010000182.1:0-9718 GCA_041177605.1 Cyanobacteriota bacterium
CTCCAGCCCAGCCACTACGCCCGGCTGGAGCTGGCGCCGGGCGCCAGCGACCACGACCTGCGCCAGGCCTTCCGCCAGCTCAGCAAGCGCTACCACCCGGACACCACCACCCTGCCGGCGGAGCAGGCGGAGCTGGCCTTCCAGCGCCTGCGTGAGGCCTACGCCGTGCTCAGTGATCCGGAGCAGCGCCGCCGCTACGACGCCCTGCTGCTCCAGTCGGCCGCCGCCGCCGCTGCCGCCGGGCCGGCTGCGGCCCCGGGCCGGGCGCCGATGGCCGCCGTTCCCCGCCCCGATGCGGTGCGCCGGGCCCTCTCGGGCGGCGAATGGCTGGCGCTGCTGCTGCTGGGCCTGGCCCTGGTGCTCTCGCTGGTGCTGGGGGTGGGGCTGGCCTGGCTGCGGGGGGCAGAGCTGATCCAGTGGCCCAGCTGGTGGCCGCCGGCCTGAGCTGGCAGGCTGGCATCGACTGTCTGGCCCGATGAGCGAGCTCCCCAGCGCCCGCACCCCCCTCTATCACCATCCGTTGCCGGCCCTGGAGGCCTGGCTGCGCAGCCTCGGCGCCGTGCAGCAGCGGGGCAACCTGTGCGTGTGGGACCTGCACCGGCCCCACTGGAGCGCCGAGATCGAGCTGGAGGTGGAGGAGCTGCGGGTGAGCTGGCACCAGGAGGGCCGCACCGTGGCACGCCACTTCCCCTATGGCCTCAGCCGCGAGGACGCCGAGGCGGCGATCCTGGCCGGGCCCTAGGGGCTGCGCTCTGGCGCTCCCTTGCCATGATTGGGGCGTGAGCGAACGCAGCGACCCCACACGGCCGTCCGCGAGCCCGTCCTCGCGGCAGTCGAACCGCTTTCTGCGGCCGGAAGAGCTGGCCCGCCGCGGCGGCCAGCGGCTCGATCGCGCCCGGGCCTGGGGGCCGGCCGAGCTGTTTGCCGAGGGCCAGTGGCAGGTGATCCGGGTGCAGCTGGAGCGCGAGGGCTGGAGCCTCTCCCAGATCGAGATGCTGCACGACCAGCTGCGCCAGGGCTGGCCGCTGGCCCATGCCAAGCAGAACGTGGTGAGCCTCTCGGGCCGCTGCCCCCTGCACGGGGACCTGCAGACCTAGGGACGGCTGCCGTTCAGCGGCCGGTGGAGCGGCAGACCGCGCTGTTGCGCTCGGCCTCACCGCCGAGCGGCCCGCAGTTGAACCAGCGCACCAGGCCGATCTCCACATCGGTGAACAGCACCAGGATGCCGCCGCAGAGCAGCACCAGGGCGCCGCTGATCAGCCAGTTCTTCTGGGTCAAGGCAGGGCACGGAAGGCTGCCTTCAATGTATGGGCGAGCTCCAGGCGGCGCCATTGGTCGGCCAGGGCGGCGGCGCTGAGCGGCGCCAGTGGCGGCAGCTCGGCCAGCACCGGCACGCCGCCCAGCTCGGCCAGGGTGCGGGGATTGTCGGGGTGGGGCACGCCGTTGAGCACCAGGCCCAGCACGGGGATGCGGCGCTGGCGCAGCGCCTCCAGCGACAGCAGGGTGTGGTTGAGCGTGCCCAGCCCGCTGCGGGCCACCAGCAGCACCGGCAGCCCCCAGCGCTGCAGCTGGTCGATCTGCAGCCAGCGGCGCGTCAGCGGCACCAGCAGCCCACCGGCGGTCTCCACCACCAGCGCCCCCGGCGTGGCCGGCAACGCCAGCCGGGCGGGATCCAGCTCGCGCCCCTCCAGCTCGGCGGCCCAGTGGGGCGAGGCGGGGGCCTGCAGCCGGTAGGCCTCCGGCAGCCGCCGCTCGGCCGGCAGCTGCAGCAGCTGCTGCAGCCGGCCGCTGTCGCCGCCGCCCTCCAGGCCGCTCTGCACCGGTTTCCAGTAGTGGGCGCCCAGCCCCTGCACCAGCAGGGCGCTCACCACCGTCTTGCCCACGTCGGTGTCGGTGCCGCACACCACCAGACGCGGCAGGAGCTCGGCTGGATCGGGCATGGCCGCGGGGTCAGGAACGGGCCCCTTGAGCTTGGGATGCAGCGGGCGGCTCCTGGGGCCGCTGGCCCAGCAGCAGCAGCACCTCCCAGTGCACCACCCCGCCCGGGGGCCAGGCCGCCAGCAGGCGCCGCAGCTGGCCCGGGCTGAGCGGGCCGCTGGGGCTGGCCCCCGCCCCCAGGCGGCTGAGCTGGCCGAGGAAGCGGCGCCCATCGCCGTCGCGGCGCCGGAAGCGCAGGCGCTGCTGCAGCCGCAGGCTGAGCTGGGGGGCGGCGGCGGCGATCAGGGCGCCGGCCTCCGGCAGGGGCAGGGCGGTGCAGGGCACGCCGGCGGCGGCCGCCGCCTGGCGCCATTCGGGAAAGCTGGCGGCGGTGGGCACGGCCAGCGCCAGCCAGCCGCCGGGCCGCAGCGCCGTGCACCAGCGCCCCAGCTGCTGGGCCGGCTGGGGCAGCCATTGCAGGGCAAAGCTCGAGCTCAGCAGGCCCGCCCCCTGCAGCTCCGGCGGCAGGCCGGAGTCGAGGTTCCAGCGGCGCTGCCGCGGCAGGGGGTTGCGGGCGAGCAGCTCGGGGCAGAGATCCAGCTGCAGCAGCGCCTCGGGGTCGAGCCCGCGGCCGGCGCCGGCGGGGCCGCTGGCGCCCTGGCGGCGCAGGGCCTGGCCGAGCAGGCCGGTGCCGGCCCCCAGGTCGGCGCAGGGGCCAGGCGGCAGGGGCAGTTGCCGGATCCAGTGGGCCAGGCGCCAGGCGGTGGCCCGCTGCAGCTGGGCCTGCTGGTCGTAGTCGGCGGCGTGGCGGCCGAAGCGCCGGCGCACCTGGAGGCTGAAGTCGGGGGCGTTGCTCATGCCGGTGGTTGAGGCCGGGCGCCGTTGCTGCTGCCGTCGATCCAGCCGATCACCATCGGCACCACCGGCGTGGCCAGCAGGCCATGGCCTGCGCCCTGGAGCAGCAGGTGATCGGCGTGGGGCAACGACTGGCGCAGGGCTTCGCTGGCCTCGGGCGCCACGATCCGATCGGCGCCGGCCTCCACGATCAGGCACGGGGCCTGGCGGGGGAAGGCCTCGGGCAGGCCGGCGGTGGCCTCCAGCAGCTCCAGGTCGGCGAGCAGCCGGGCCTGGCCCGCGGGCGGCAGTGGCTGCTCGAGGATGGAGCTGGGCAACGCCGCCAGGGGGATGGGCGCCGTGGCCTCGGCCAGGAAGCTGGCGAGCATGGCGCCGGCCTCGCTGGCCGACCCCGCCAGCGCCGTCCGCATGCCGGCCAGGGCGGTGCGCAGCCGGCGGCCGCTGGGCCCCACCGGCACGAACCGGCCGAAACTGGCGAGCAGCACCACCGCCTCGGCGCCCGCCAGCACCTCCGGCGGCAGCAGGTGCATGCCCAGCGAATGGGCGATCAGCACGCGCGGCCCCTCCCCCCTCCAGGCCGGCTCACAGGGGGGGCGGCCGCCGTAGCCCCGCTCCACCGCCAGCCAGGTCCAGCCCCGCTCGGCGGCGGCGGTGGCGAAGGTCGCCCAGCTGCGGCCGTCGCCGGCCCAGCCGTGCATGGCCAGAAGGGTGGTCATCGCGGGGCCGGCCCGAGGGCGTGCAGCAGGCGCTCCAATGTGCCGCCCGGCAGGTCGTGGCGCAGCACCAGCCGCAGCCGGGCGGTGCCCTCGGGCACGGTGGGGGGCCGGATCGCCACCACCAGCAGGCCGGCGGCCTCCAGTTGCCGCTGCAGCGCCAGGGCCCGCCCGTCGTCGCCCACCAGCAGCGGCAGCACCGGCCCCTCCCCCGGCGGGCGCGGCCAGCCGGCGGCGGCCAGGGCATCGCGCCAGCGGGCTGCCCGCGCCAGCAGGGCAGCGCCGGGGCCGGAGCCCGCCTGCAGCTGCGCGAGGGCCGCCAGGGCGGCGGCGGCCAGGGGCGGTGCCAGGGCGGTGGTGTAGCGGAAGGCGCCGCTGCACTGCAGCAGCCATTCGCCCACCAGGGCGTCGCCGGCCAGGAAGGCGCCGCCGCTACCGAAGGCCTTGCCGAAGGTGCCGCAGAGCAGGGCGATCTCGGGCAGGCCATGGCCCAGGCCGCGGCCGCCGGGCCCCAGCACCCCCAGGGCGTGGGCCTCATCCAGCAGCAGGGCGGCCCCGTGGCGGGCGCAGAGCTCGGCCAGGGCCGGCACCGCCGGGCTGGTGCCCTCCATGGAGAACAGGCTCTCGCTGAGCACCAGCAACCGCTGGGCCGGCGCCGCCCGGCGGGCGGCCTGCAGCCGGGCCTCCAGATCGGCCAGGTCGTTGTGGGCAAAGCGCTGCAGCCGGGCGCCGCTGGCGCGCACCCCCACCAGCAGGGAGTGGTGGATCAGCCGGTCGGCCAGCACCAGGCTGTGGCGGTCGGCCAGGGCCGCGACCGCCGCCAGGTTGGCCTGAAAGCCGCTGGGGAACAGCAGCACCCGCTCGCGCCCCAGCCAGCGGGCCAGGGCCGTCTCCAGGGCGTGGTGGATGGGCCGGCTGCCGCTCACCAGTCGGGAGGCGCCGGCCCCGGCCCCCTCGCGGGCCGCGGCCTGCTGGGCGGCCGCCACCACGGCGGGGTGGCGGCTCAGCCCCAGGTAGTCGTTGCTGGCCAGATCCAGCAGGGGCTGGCGGGAGCCGGGGGCTGCGGCCGGCACCAGGCTGGCGGCCTGCTCGCCGGGCTGCAGCGGCTGCAGGGCCCGCTGGCGCGTGGGGGGGATGGCCGCGAGCTGGCGGCCCAGGGCTTCCCGCCAGTGGCCGGGCTGCGGGTGGCCAGCTGCAGGGCGGTCGCACACCATGGCCAGGCAAACAACCCCGGGCCGAGGCTGCCGGGAGGTCTCCCATCTGTACAACCCGGCCGGCACCGGCTCGCGGCGGGCAGCGCCCGGGCCCGGCCCCCATAGGATGTTCTGATGACTCCAGCCGCCCGCAGCACGGCCGATCAGGCGCTGGATCTCGCGGCCGACCACCGGATGGATCTGGCCGCGATCTTCCCCTTCCCCCTCGACGGCTTCCAGCTCGAGGCGATCGACGCCCTCAACCAGGGGCACTCGGTGGTGGTGAGCGCCCCCACCGGCAGTGGCAAGACCCTGGTCGGCGAGTACGCCATCCACCGCGCCCTGGCCCACGGGCGCAAGGTGTTTTACACAACGCCGCTCAAGGCGCTCTCCAACCAGAAGCTGCGCGACTTCCGCGAGCAGTTCGGCGCCGAGCGCGTGGGCCTGCTCACCGGCGACCTCAGCCTCAACCGCGAGGCCCAGGTGGTGGTGATGACCACCGAGATCTTCCGCAACATGCTCTACGCGGAGATCGACCACCCGGACAACGACCCGCTGGAGGGGGTGGAGGCGGTGGTGCTCGACGAGTGCCACTACATGAACGACTCCCAGCGGGGCACGGTCTGGGAGGAGTCGATCATTCACTGTCCCCCGTCGATCCAGCTGGTGGCGCTCTCGGCCACGGTGGCCAACGCCGGCCAGCTCACCGACTGGATCGAGGCGGTGCACGGTCCCACCCGGCTGGTGCACAGCGACCACCGGCCGGTGCCGCTGGCCTTCAGCTTCTGCAGCGCCAAGGGCCTGCACCCGCTGCTCAACGAGGCGGGCACCGACCTGCACCCCAACTGCAAGGTGTGGCGTGCCCCCAAGGGCAACCGCCGCAAGGGCCCGAAGACCCCCAGGCCGCCCCAGCCGGAGGCGCCGCCCCTGGGCTTCGTGGTGGCCCAGATGGCCGAGCGCGACATGCTGCCGGCGATCTACTTCATCTTCAGCCGCCGCGGCTGCGACAAGGGGGTGCGCGACCTGGGCGCGCTCTGCCTGGTGACCCCGGCGGAGCAGGCCCGCATCCGCGAGCGGCTGGAGGCGTTTGCGGCGGCCAGTCCGGAGGCGGTGCGGGAGGGGCACGCCGAGCCGCTGCTGCGCGGCATCGCCTCCCACCACGCCGGCGTGCTGCCGGCCTGGAAGGAGCTGATCGAGGAGCTGTTCCAGCAGGGGCTGATCAAGGTGGTGTTCGCCACCGAGACCCTGGCGGCGGGCATCAACATGCCGGCCCGCAGCACAGTGATCTCGGCCCTCTCCAAGCGCACCGAGCGGGGCCACCGGCCGCTGATGGGCAGCGAGTTTCTGCAGATGGCCGGCCGGGCCGGCCGGCGCGGCCTCGATTCCCAGGGCTATGTGGTGACGGTGCAGAGCCGCTTCGAGGGGGTGCGGGAGGCGGGAACGCTGGCCACGGCGCCGGCCGATCCGCTGGTGAGCCAGTTCACCCCCAGCTACGGCATGGTGCTGAACCTGCTGCAGCGCTACGACCTGGCCAAGGCCAGGCAGCTGGTGGAGCGCAGCTTCGGCCGCTACCTGGCCACCCTCGACCTCAAGGACGACCAGGCCCGCATCCGTGAGCTGGAGGGCCAGCTGGCGGCCCTGCAGGCCAGCAGCGGCCTGGCTCCCGCCGTGCCCGCGGCCGCCGCCTCCCCCGACGACGACGGGGAGCCCTGGGAGCTGCTCGACGACTACGAGAAACAGCGCGGCCGGCTGCGGGAGGAGCGGCGGCTGCTGCGCACCCTGCAGCACCAGGCGGAGGAGACCCTGGCCCACGAGCTCACCCTGGCCCTGCAGTTCGCCAGCGAGGGCTCGCTGGTGAGCCTGAAGGCGCCCCAGCTGCGGGGCCGGGTGGCGCCGGCGGTGATCGTGGAGAAGGTGCCGGGGCCGGGGCAGTTCCCCCTGCTCAAGTGCCTCACCGACGACAACCTCTGGATCCTGCTGCCCTGCAGCGCGGTGGTGAGCCTGCACGCCGAGCTCAGCTGCCTGCAGGTGGCCCAGATCGACACCCCCGCCCTGCAGCGCGTCGGCGAGCACCACCACGGCGACCAGGCCAGCGGCGGTCTGGCGCTGGCGGTGGCCTCGATGGCCCGCCGCTACGACATGGCCACGCCGCAATACGACCTGGCCGGCGAGGTGCGGGATCAGGCCGCTCTGGTGCGGGAGCTGGAGGAGGAGCTGGAACTGCATCCGGCCCACCGCTGGGGGGATCGCAAGCAGCTCAAGAAGGTGCGGCGGCGGATGGAGGAGCTGCAGGGTGAGATCGAGGAGCGCCAGCAGCTGCTGCACTTCCGCGCCAACCGCCACTGGGACACCTTCCTGGCCCTGATCGAGGTGCTGCGGCACTTCGGCGGCCTGGGCGGCGCCGAGGGCCTCGAGCCCACGGAGGTGGGGCGCACCGTGGCGGCCCTGCGGGGCGACAACGAGCTGTGGCTGGGGCTGGCGCTGATGAGCGGCCACCTCGACGCCCTGGATCCGGCCGAGTTGGCGGCGGTGCTGGAGGCGATCTCCACCGAGGTGAACCGGCCCGACCTCTGGTGCGCCTGGGCCCCACCCCACGCCGTGGAGGAGGCCCTGCACGACCTGCGCGGGATCCGCCGCCAGCTCGATCGCCAGCAGGAGCGGGCCCGGGTGGTGTTCCCGCTCTGGTGGGAGCCGGAGCTCACCGGCCTGGTGCACGCCTGGGCCTGCGGTGCCCCCTGGACTGACGTGATCGCCAACACCTCCCTGGATGAGGGCGACGTGGTGCGCGTGCTGCGCCGCACGGTGGACCTGCTGGCCCAGATCCCCTATTGCGAGGCGGTGAGCCAGCAGCTGCGCGACAACGCCCGCCGGGCCCTGAAGGCGATCAACCGCTTCCCGGTGTGTGAGCTGGAGGACCTGGTGCCGGCCGCCCCGGCCCCGGCCGAGCCGGCCGCCTTCGCCAGTCCCCATGGCGAGGTGGCGGGCTGAGGGCCCGGTTGGGGGCGGCGCCCGCCGGCGGGGTCAGTGGCCCGGGCCGTAATAGGCCCGGTACCAGCGGGTGAACTGCCGCACCCCCTCGCGCACCGGCGTGCGGGGCCGGAAGCCGGTCCAGGCCTCGAGGGCACGGGTGTCGGCCGCGGTGGCGGGCACATCGCCAGGCTGCAGGGGCAGAAACTGCTTGTCGGCGGTGAGGCCCAGGGCCTCCTCCAGGGCCTCGATGTAGGTCAGCAGCGGGGTGGGGGTGCTGTTGCCGATGTTGAACAGGCGATGGGGCGCCCAGCTGGTGGCCGGGTCGGGGGCGGCCGGATCGAAGCTCGGATCCGGGGTGGCCGGCTTGTCGAGCACGCGGATCAGGCTTTCAACGATGTCGTCGATGTAGGTGAAGTCGCGCACCATCTGCCCCTGGTTGAACACCTGGATCGGCTCGCCGGCCAGCATCGCCCGGGTGAACAGGAACAGGGCCATGTCGGGCCGGCCCCAGGGGCCATACACCGTGAAGAAGCGCAGACCGGTGGCGGGCAGGCCGAACAGGTGGCTGTAGGTGTGGGCCATCAGCTCGTTGGCCCGCTTGCTCGCCGCGTAGAGGCTCACCGGATGGTCCACCCCCTGGTGCTCACTGAACGGCAGGTTGGTGTTGCCGCCATACACCGAGCTGCTGGAGGCATACACGAGGTGGGCGATCCCGTGGCGGCGGCAGCCCTCCAGCACGTGGCCGAAGCCCACCAGGTTGGCCTGGATGTAGATGGCCGGGTTCTCGATCGAGTGGCGCACGCCCGCCTGGGCCGCCAGGTTCACCACACGGCTGGGGCGGCCGCAGGGGCAGGGGTGCCCCGCGGCGGTTTCGCCGCGGAAGGCGGCCTCCACGGCGGCGGAATCTTCCAGGCTGGCTTCCACCAGCGTGAAGGGGGTGCCGCTGGCGGCGGCGGTGGCCTCCAGCTCGGCCAGCCGGGCCCGCTTCAGGCTCGGGTCGTAGTAGGGGTTGAGGTTGTCAAAGCCCAGCACCGGTGTGCCCCGCAGCAGCAGCCGACGGCTGAGGTGATAGCCGATGAAACCGGCGGCGCCGGTGACGAGGACGGTCATCGGGGCATCCTGCCCGGCGACGCTGACGTTGCCGCCGCAGCTGGTTACGGTGCGGGGGCGGAGCCGCGCCCGGCCGGGCGCCGCACGAGATGGCCGCCACGATCTATCTGCACTGGGCGGCGACGCCCTACAGCTGGGCCCAGAGCGGCCACTACCACTCGGTGGTGGCCGGCGATGGCACCCTGCGGCGGCTGCACAGCTACGCCGTGGATCTGCCGGCCCACACCTGGCGGCGCAACAGCAACGCGGTGGCCCTCTGCTGCGCCTGCATGGGCGGGCGGCCCGACCCCTGGTCGATTCCCCCCACCGAGGCCCAGCTCGCCACCCTCTGCGCCGAGGCCGCCGAGCTGGCCCGCCGCTGGGGCTGGGGCCCGGAGCAGATCACCATCGGCCGGGTGATGACCCACGCCGAGGCGGCCGCGAACCGCGATGGGCGGCTGCTGCACGACAACTACGGCCCGGTGATCTGGGGCGGCACCGGCGAACGCTGGGACTTCCTGCAGCTCAGCAAGGGCGGGCCCCCCACCGGCGGCGACCAGCTGCGGGCGCGGATCCGGGCCCTGCTGGCGGCGGAGCCGGGCGGCACGGTCCCAGCCGCCGGCGGCCGCCTGGAGTTCCAGCGCGGCAGCTCGATGCTGGTGCGGGGCGAACCGCTGGCGGTGCAGATCGATGCCCAGGGCACCACCTGGGCCCTGGTGGCGGAATTGCTGGAGCGCTACGGCATCCGCTGGGAGTGGGATGCCGAGCGGCGGCGCCTGCTGCTGGCCGCCAGCGACCTCGTGCCCAGCTACGTGGCCGACCAGGTGCAGCCCACCGTGGGGTGGCCGCTGTTTGAGCTCACCCTGGCCCGGCCCCAGGCGCCGGTGATCCTGCGGGGCCTGGTGCGGCCGCTCACCCCGGGGGCGCCGGGGCCGGCGGGGGAGGAGCGCGGCTGGGTGCGGGTGCTGGAGTTTGCCGAGG